>SCTD01000474.1 GCA_004299215.1 Frankiales bacterium
CTGGTGGAGCTGGACTACGGCGGGCTGGTGCACCTGCTCGACGACGCCGAGCTCAGCCAGGACGAGCCCGCCCGGTCGCCGTCCCCCTCGGCCAGCGCGGCGAGCGCGAGGGCGACGTCACGGGCGGACTCGTCCTGGCTGAGCTCGGCGTCGTCGAGCAGGTGCACCAGCCCGCCGTAGTCCAGCTCCACCAGCGACCGGGGGTGGAACTCCTCCAGCCACCGTCCCAGCTCCTCGATGCCGACGGTGACGACGCCGTCCTCCAGGGTGCGGCGGAGCACCGCCAGCGCGCGCGCCACCCGGCGGCGGGCCCGCGACATCGGGGTCCGGTAGACCAGCGACCGGCCGGCACCGTCGCCACCCAGGGACACCTCCCGCTCCTTGGTGTCGACCAGCACGAACCACCGCAGCGGCACGTGCCAGGTCGAGGTGAGGATCCCCGGCCGCTGCTCGGGCGCGCTCAGCCTCAGCTTGTCGACCTGCTCGCCGAGCCCGTCAGCGAGCGATCGCGGCACCCAGGCCTCGACCAACTCGTCGGGGACGCCGGCCAGGAACTCCTCCAGCGCCTCGAGCGAGCGCAGCCGGGTGCGCCACGGGCAGACCAGCGTCATCCCGTCGACCTCGGTGACGTACGCGTGCTCGTCCAGCTCCGGGACGGTCAGCGGAGGAGAGCCGACCAGCGCGCGGAGCGCCGCCACGTGCTCCATCGCCTGCGCGGCTGCCGGCGACGGCGACGCCCCGCTCGCGGCGTACGCCTCCCAGCGCTCGCGCTCGGCGCCCGCGAAGGCAGCCAGCGGCTCGTAGACGCGCAGCGAGGCGACGTGCCCCGCGCGGTACCCCGGCGGCGCGCTCGTCATGCCCGGATGCTCGCACGGCCGGGCGATGCCGTGCCCGCGACGGGCTGGCTACGCTGCCACTCGGGACCACCCACCCACCGCAGCACGCCAGGCCTCACGAGGGCACGGCGACCACCCGCCCGTCGGACGACGGGCCCGTCCCCACAGGGAGCGACGCGCGTGAGCGTCTTCGACCGGACCGACCAGCTGAAGGACGCCGGACACGAGCAGGTCGTGTTCTGCCAGGACCCCGCCAGCGGGCTCCGCGCGATCATCGCGGTCTACTCGACCGCCCTCGGACCGGCCCTCGGCGGCACCCGGTTCTACCCCTACTCCAGCGAGGACGCGGCGCTCGAGGACGTCCTCAAGCTGAGCAAGGCGATGGCCTACAAGGCGGCGTGCGCCGGCATCGACCTCGGCGGCGGCAAGGCCGTCATCCTCGGTGACCCGTCCCGGGACAAGACCGAGCCGTTGCTGCGGGCGTACGGCCGGTTCGTGCAGGCGCTCGGCGGCCGCTACTACACCGCCTGCGACATCGGCACCTACGTGCAGGACATGGACGTGATCGCCAAGGAGAGCGACTACGTCACCGGTCGCTCGCCGGAGAACGGCGGCGCCGGCGACAGCGCGGTGCTCACGGCGTTCGGCGTCTTCCAGGCGATGCGCGCGGCCGCCGAGCACACCTGGGGGTCGCCGTCGCTGGCCGGCCGGCGGGTCGCGGTCGAGGGCGTCGGCAAGGTGGGCTACCACCTCGTGGAGCACCTGGTCGAGGACGGAGCGCGGGTCGTCGTCAGCGACATCAGCGCCGCGGCCATCGCCCGCGTGCGCGAGGCCGCGCCGGGCGTCGAGGTCCTCGGCAACGACGAGCTGCGCACCGCGGACGTCGACGTCTACGCGCCGTGCGCGCTCGGCGCATCGCTGTCGGACGAGCTGCTGCCGCAGCTGCAGGCGAAGGTGGTGTGCGGGGCCGCGAACAACCAGCTCGAGCACCCCGGCGTGGAGAAGGCGCTGGCCGACCGCGGGATCCTCTACACCCCGGACTACGTCGCGAACGCCGGCGGCCTGTGCCAGGTCGCCGACGAGGCGCTCCACGCCGGCAAGGGCGGCTTCCGCTTCGAGCGCGCGAAGGCCAAGGCCGCGCAGATCTACGACACGACGCTGCAGGTCTTCCGGCTGGCCGACGCCGAGGGCGTGCCCCCGGCCGTTGCGGCCGACCGGCTCGGCGAGCGCCGGATGTCCGAGGGCGGGCAGCTGCGGTCGATGCTGGTGCCCGGCCGTCCCTGAGCCTGCCCCCGGCACGCCGAAGGGCCGGCCCGCGACGGGGCCGGCCCTTCGTACGCCTGGCTAGAAGGACGTGTGGACGTACTTCACGTTGGCCGTCGGGCCACCGGCGAAGTTGCAGGCGCGGATGACGTACGTCGCGCCCTTCTTCTTGAGCTTGACGCTCATCTTCTCCGGCGACTGCGGGTCGGCGGTGAGGTCCTGCGCGGAGGAGGCGACGAGGGCGCCCTTGTCGCTGTAGAGCGCGAGATCCCAGTCGCCCTGGAAGCCGCTCATGTCGACCACGAGCGTGCCGGGGAACGGCACCGTGAACTCCTCGTTGTGCTGCGAGGTCGGGTTCGTCGTGTTGCAGATGCCCTCGGTGATCGCGACGTGGGACGGGTCCGGCGGGAAGGCCGTCGCGACGTACTCCTTCGTGACCGGCTTCGGCTTCGGCGCCGCCAGTGCGGGGCTGAGCGCGCCGCCGGCGAGGGCGACGGTCAGCGCGGCGGCGATCGCGGTGCGGATGCGCATGAGGACTCCTACGCGTAGGTGAAGGTGTAGGTCACGGTGGCGGTCGGGGCACCGGCGAAGTTGCAGGCGTCGATGAAGACCTCGGTCGGCTTCTTGAACTTCACGTCCATCGACTCCGGGGTGTCCGGCGTGGCCCCGTCGGAGCTGGCGATCTGGGTGCCCTTCTTGGCGTCGCGCATGCCGAGCGCCCAGTCGCCGGTGAACTCGATGTCGACCTTGAGCCGGCCGGCGGCCGGGACCTTGAACGGCTCGGCGTGACGCGCCTGCTCGATGGTCGGCGTGCAGATGTCGCCCAGGATCGGGGTCGGGTCCGGCAGCAGCGGGCCGACCTCGTAGGTCTTGGTGATCGGCTTGGGCTTCGGCTTCGGCGCCGCCCCGGCGGGGGCGAGCGTGCCGGCAGCGGCGACGGCCACCAGGGCGGTGACGGCGGCGGTACGGAGGCGCATGGTGTCTCCAGCGGTCTGGGTGGCAGGTCGTGTGACGGGGGATTTCGCCGGAGGCCGCCGGGTTCCTGCCTGGTCGCCGAAATGTGTTCGGGGTGTCATCCGGCCGATCGCCGGGGCGGGTGGTAGTTCACGCGGCCCGAGCGGCGCGCACCCTGTACCGTGGGGCTCACGCACGGCCACCCGCCGTCCGGTCATGATCGTTGCCATCCGGGGCTTCCCGCCCCGCCGTCGCGAAGGGGTCGAGCCATGGGGCGCGGCCGTGCCAAGGCAAAGCAGACGAAGGTCGCTCGCGAGCTCAAGTACTCCACCGGCAGCCTCGACCCCGACCGCCTGAAGGCAGAGCTGGCGGGTGCGCCCGTGAGCACGCCGTCGGCGGTCGAGGAGGACGACGACTTCGTCGACCCGTACGCCGACGACGAGGACGACGAGCGCTAGCGCTCCCCGAGACGCGACGAGGGCGGTTCCCCGGCAGGGGTGCCGCCCTTCGTGCTTGCTGCACCCCCGCG
>SCTD01000475.1 GCA_004299215.1 Frankiales bacterium
CTCGTCTTCTGAGCCACCCCGGGGCGGTCCTGCTGACGCAGGGCCGTCCCGGGTCAGTTCAGCTGCGCCCGCGCCAGCCGCGCCTCGCGCCGGGCCACGTCGGCCGCGGCCTGGTCCGCGTCGGCGACGGCCAGCGCGAAGGTCTCCAGCTCCTCGGCGCCGTCGAGGTGCGCGCCGAGCCGCACCAGCAGCTCGCCGCGCTCGCGGCGCAGCTCCAGCGGGTGGCGGGGGAGCAGCAGCGACAGCTCGACCGCCCACAGCCGGGTGCGCGCCACGTCGAGCGAGGGCGGCATGCGGGTGGTCAGTGCCCGGACGTTGGTGAGCAGCCGGAGCAGCAGGTCGTTCGCCGACAGCAGCGGCGCGTCGACCGGGTCCAGTCGGGTCCCGCCGACGAACGGGTCGACCAGCACGTGCTCGTCCTCGGGATCGCCGATGCCGACGACGACGTGGCCGGGAAGCGCGACGGCGTACGCCGGGACGGACAGGCGCGCAGCCACCTCCAGCCAGACGACGGACAGCAGCAGCGGCAGCCCGCGCCGGCGCTCCAGCACCGAGTGCAGCAGCGAGGAGCGCAGGTCCTCGTAGTCCTCGGCCGCGCCGGAGAAGTCCGCGAGCGCCTTCTGCAGGCCCTCCGCCATCGCGACGACCCCGACCCGCGGCACCAGCGGGCGGGCCGTGGACGCCAGCGCGTCGAGCGTCGCGAGCGAGGCGTCCACGTCGAGCGACCGGTCGACCTCCCCGCCCACCAGCAGGCAGGCCAGCCCCAGGTCGACCGGCTCGGAGCGGACCACCTCGGCGAAGCGCGCGCGGGTGGGGCTCATCGGCGGGGGGGTGGGGGAGGGATGCGCTTGCCGGCCACGACGTCGCCGACGGGCATGACGTGCGTCACACCGTGCCGGTCGCGCACGGCGACCTCCGCCGCCCAGGTGATCAGCTCACCCAGCACGTCGCCGTACCGTCCGTCGGGGAGCCGGCGGCGGACCATCACCCGGGCACCGACGTCGGTGGCGTCGAGGCTGCGCTCGTAGCGCACCCCGCCTGGCTCGTCGGACGTCACATCGGCGACACTAGGGCGACCGCTCCTGAGAGGACCCGCTGTGACGTACGTGATCGCCGAGCCCTGCGTCGACATCAAGGACAAGGCCTGCATCGAGGAGTGCCCTGTCGACTGCATCTACGAGGGCAAGCGCTCGCTCTACATCCACCCCGACGAGTGCGTGGACTGCGGTGCCTGCGAGCCGGTCTGCCCGGTCGAGGCGATCTTCTACGAGGACGACACCCCCTCGCAGTGGAAGGACTACTACCGCGCCAACGTCGACTTCTTCACCGAGACGACGTCCATCGGCAGCCCCGGCGGCGCGAGCAAGGTCGGCCCGGTCGACCTGGACCACCCGGTGGTCATGGCCGTCCCGCTGAACCACAACGTCGAGGGCCACTGAGCGCCCGTCCCGGCTGGGCGGCGCGCGCCCGGCTGCCCGAGTTCCCCTGGGACCGCTTGGCGCCGTACGGCGAGCAGGCCCGGGCACACCCTGACGGCATCGTCGACCTGTCGATCGGCACCCCCGTCGACCCGACTCCTGCCGTGGTGCAGGAGGCGCTGTGCGCGGCGGCCGACGCGCCGGGCTACC
>SCTD01000476.1 GCA_004299215.1 Frankiales bacterium
ACCTGGATCTGCAGGCGCAGCAGCAGGTCTCGCACCTCGAGGGGTTCGTCGTCAAGCGGGCTGCGACGGTCGGCACCGACCCGGAGTTCGTCGCGATGCTCCGCGACCTGGTCGTCGAGCGGCTGGCCGGCGGGGAGCAGCGGTCACACGGCGCCGTCGCGACGCACGACCGCTGCCCGGTCGGCTGCTGTCCGCCCCCGCCGCCACGCCGATAGCGTTCCGGCTCATGCAGACGTGGTGGCGGGATGCCGTCGTGTACGAGGTCTACGTCCGGTCGTTCGCCGACAGCGACGGAGACGGGGTGGGCGACCTGGACGGCGTGCGGGCCCGGCTGCCGCACCTGGTCGACCTGGGCGTCGACGCGATCTGGCTGACGCCGTTCTACCGCTCCCCGATGGCGGACCACGGCTACGACGTCGCCGACCACACCGACGTCGACCCGCTGTTCGGCGACCTGGCGGCCTTCGACCGGCTGCTCGCCGACGCGCACGCCTCCGGGATCCGGGTGATCGTCGACGTCGTCCCGAACCACACGTCGGTCGCGCACCCGTGGTTCGTCGAGGCACTCGGAGATCCCGCCTCGCCGCTGCGGGACCGCTTCGTCTTCCGCGACGGTCAGGGCCCTGGCGGCACGGAGCCGCCGAACAACTGGAGCAGCGTGTTCGGCGGACGTGCCTGGACACGCGAGTCACCTGACGGGCAGTGGTACCTGCACCTGTTCGACAGCAGCCAGCCCGACCTCGACTGGCACCACCCGGCCGTGCCCGAGGAGATGCACCGCGTCCTGAGGTTCTGGCTGGACCGCGGGGTGGACGGCTTCCGGATCGACGTCGCGCACTCCCTGTTCAAGAACCCGGACCTGTCCGACATCCCTGCCGGCACGACGAACTCGATCGACAACCCGCACGTGTGGGACCGCGACGAGGTGCTCGCTCTCTACGAGCAGTGGCGGGAGGTCGTGGACGGCTACGACGGCGACCGGATGATGGTCGGCGAGGTGTTCCTCTTCGACATCGAGCGGGTCGCCCGCTACGTCTCGGACCGCCGGCTGCACCAGGCCTTCAACTTCCTCGTCATGCTCGCGCCGTGGGACGCGGGTGCGCTGCGCGAGGTCGTCGAGTCCGGGCTGAAGCACCTGGTGGCACCGACGTGGGTGCTGTCCAACCACGATCTGCCCCGGCACGTCACGCGCTTCGGCGGGGGAGACCTCGGCCGGCGCCGCGGCCTCGCGGTCACCGCCCTGCTGCTCGCGCTGCCGGGATCGACCTACCTGTACCAGGGGGAGGAGCTCGGCCTGGAGGAGGCCGACGTACCGAAGCACCTGCGGCAGGACCCGATCTGGGTGCGCACGGGCGGCACGCTGCCGGGTCGCGACGGATGCCGGACGCCGATCCCCTGGCAGGCCGAGGCGCCGGGCCTCGGCTTCACCTCGGGGGAGCCGTGGCTGCCCTTCGGCGCCGACGCCGCCGACCGGGCGGTGGACCTCCAGCGACAGGACCCGGCCTCCGTGCTGAACGCCTACCGGCGGCTGCTGGCGACGAGAGCAGCCGTGCTGCGGGAGAACCCGGGTGACGACGTCACCTTCCTCGAGCTCGGCGACCAGGTCGTGGGGGTGCAGCGGGGCCCCCTCGTGGCCGTCCTCAACACCGCAGACGCGGCGGTCGAGCTGGCCCTGGCCGGCGAGCTGATCGCCGCGACGGCCGACGGCGCCGGGGTGTCGGGCGGGGTCGTCACCGTCCCCGAGGCGTCCACCGTCTGGCTGCGCACGGGCTAGCCGAGGTCGGCGGCGTCGGCTGCCTCGACCTCCTCGCGAGGGACGCCGAGCAGGAAGAGCACCGCGTCGAGGAACGGCACCGACAGCGCCGCGTCGGCCGCTTCGCGGACGACCGGCTTGGCGTTGAAGGCGATCCCGAGCCCGGCCGCCTCGAGCATGTCGAGGTCGTTCGCGCCGTCACCGATCGCGACCGTCTGCGCCATCGTGACTCCCTCCAGCGCCGCGAACTCCCTCAGCGCCCGGGCCTTCCGCGCCCGGTCCACGACGGCGCCGACGACCCGGCCGGTCAGCCGGCCGTCGACGACCTCGAGGGTGTTGCTCAGCGCGTGGTCGAGCCCGAGCTCGTCGCGCAGGTCGTCGGTCACGCAGGTGAAGCCACCACTGACGATGCCGACGGCGTAGCCAAGGCGCTTGAGGGTCCGGACCAGGGTGCGGCCGCCGGGCGTGAGGCGGACCTGAGCACGGACCGCGTCGACCGCCGATACCGGCAGCCCCTCCAGCAGGGCGACCCGGGCGCGCAGTGACTCCTCGAAGTCCAGCTCGCCTGCCATCGCCTGCTCCGTGACCCGGGCGACCTCTGCCTGACAGCCCGCCTGAGCCGCGAGCATCTCGATCACCTCGCCCTGCACGAGGGTCGAGTCGACGTCCATGACGACCAGGCGTCGCGCGCGCCGCCACAGCGTCGCCTGCTCCACCGCGACGTCGATCGACTGCGCGACCGCCTCCGCGGCGAGCTCGGTGCGGAGCCGTGCGGTCTCGCCCCCGGAGACGAGCAGGTCATAGGCCGCCAGCGGGTAGCTCGACAGCCGCAGCACCCGCTCGATGTTCGCGCCGCACGCTGCCAGGCGCCGCGCCACACCGGCGAAGGCCGCAGGGGCAAGCGGAGAGCCGAGGATCGTCACGTGGTGCCGGATGCCGGCTGCGGGGTGCTCGTCCTCCGGCAGGGGCGTGAACTCCACGTCGACGCACAGCTCCGCGGCGCGACGTGCCACCGCCTCGCGCAGCTGGGCCCCGTCGCCCTCGCCGGACACGACCACGCCGAGCAGCAGCCGGTCGTGCACGACGACCTGCTCGACGTCGGAGAGCTCCGCGCCGTGCTCGGCCAGCACGTCGAACAGCGCCGCGGTGACGCCGGGGTGGTCCGTCCCCGTGACGGTGAGCAGGAGGCTCATTCGGGCAGCCCGTAGGCGTTGTAGGCAGCGACGTGCGCCCGGCGCACGACCCGGCCCAGCTCGCGCAGAGCGGCCTCCCGGGCGGCGGCCTCCCGGGTGTCGACCGCGCCGCCGAGGTCGTCGCCGGCGAGCGACAGGACCCCTGCCAGCTGGCGTGCCCGGACCAGCAGCTCGCGGGCGCGCGGCGGGTAGCCGCCCGGCAGCTCCTCCTCGTCGATGCCTGCCCGGGCCGCCCTGCGCAGGTCCTGCAGCGCCTCGGCCACCTCCGGCCGCCAGCGGGCCACGTCGAGGTCGCGCAGGGTCCCGACGCACTCGAGCACCCCGCGCCGCAGGTCGTGCTCGGCGTCGTGCAGGTACGGACCGGGATCGGGCCCCGGGACCGAGACGTCGTACGCGGTCCAGGTCACGGTGGTGACGGTCCCGTCGAAGGGCGACCCGTGCGACGTCAGGGTCGGGACCAGCCCGGTGCCGGTGCCGTCCTCCCGCAGCGCCAGCACGCCCTCGCTCGCGGCCAGAGCAGCCGCGGTGAACGGCCCGGGGCCGGGCAGCCCGACCACGTCACCGGGTGCCGGCAGCACGACCCGCAACCGGGTCACCCCCGCAGCGCGCAGCCGGGCGACCGCCCGCTCGACCGGCAGGTCGTCCGCGGCCAGGCCCACCACGAGGTGGTCGTCGTCGTGCGCCGTGACCCGCGCCACGAGCTCGGGAAGAGCCGCGTCACCGGACAGCCAGGCGTTGCCCCAGGCGGCCAGCAGCGCGCTCCGGGGAGGGGCTGCCGCGGCGGGAGACACGCTCGGCGAGCCTAGCCGGGAGAGCCTCCGGCGCGGCCTAGCGTCGTGGGATGCGCAGCCGCCAGTACGACGCCTCCATGGTCACCGCGCGGCCCGCGCGCCGGGTCGTGGAGACGGTCGCCGCGGAGCGCGGCCTGGTCGTCGAGGAGGTCGGCACCGGCTTCTGCGGCGCCGTGGCCGAGTGCGACAAGGAGCGCGTCAGCCTGGAGGACCGGCACGGCAAGGTCCGTGTCTTCCCACTGGACCCGGGCGGCTTCCTGCTGGAGGGCGTCCCGGTGACCCTCACGCGTCCCGTGGCCGCCGCGCCCTCGGCTCCCCGTCGTACCGCCTCCGGGTCCGTCGCAGTGACGGGACTCCAGGCCCAGGTCGCCAAGGCCAGCCGGATCTGGGTGGAGGGCACCCACGATGCCGAGCTCGTCGAGCGGGTCTGGGGTCACGACCTCCGGGTCGAGGGCGTCGTCGTCGAGCCGCTCGACGGCGTCGACGACCTGCCGGCGCTGGTGCGCAGCTTCGGCCCCGGCCGGGCCCGCCGCCTCGGCGTGCTCGTCGACCACCTGGTCGCGGGCACGAAGGAGAGCCGCATCGTCGAGCAGGTGACCTCCCCGCACGTCCTGGTGACCGGTCACCCGTACGTCGACGTCTGGCAGGCCGTGAAGCCGGCCACGCTGGGCATCCCGGCCTGGCCGGTGATCCCCAAGGGGCAGCCCTGGAAGGAGGGCGTCTGCGCAGCCCTCGGCTGGGGCGAGACCTGGCAGGGCTGGAAGCGGGTGCTCGCCGCCGTCGACTCCTACGCCGACCTGGAGGTCCCGCTCCTGCGGTCGGTCGAGATGCTCATCGACTTCGTCACGGAGCCCTCGGGGGCCTGACCTAGCCTCGGACCCGCCCCCGCCTCCCCCCTCCCAGAGAGCTCCGTGACCGCACCCCTGACCCGCCCCCAGCACGCCGGACGGCCGCTGCGCGCCTGGCAGCGCGAGGCGCTCGCGGCCTATCGGGAGGCCGCCGCGGTCGACTTCCTGGTCACCGCGACGCCCGGCGCCGGCAAGACCGCCTTCGCCCTGTCGCTGGCCGCCGAGCTGCTGGAGACACGCGTCGTCGACCGGGTGATCGTGGTCTGCCCGACCGACCACCTGCGCACCCAGTGGGCCGAGGCAGCGCTGGCGGCGGGCATCGGGCTCGACCCGACGCTGCCCAACAACGTCGGCCCGGTGCGTCCGGACCTGCACGGCTACGTCACGACGTACGCCCAGGTGGCCGCGCGCCCCGCGATCCACGAGGCGCGCACCCGGGCGAAGCGCACCCTGGTCGTCCTCGACGAGGTGCACCACGCCGGGGACGGCCTGTCCTGGGGCGAGGCCGTGGCGCACGCCTTCGACGGCGCGAAGCGCCGTCTCTGCCTGACCGGCACGCCGTTCAGGACCCGACCGGACGAGCGGATCCCCTTCGTCCGCTACGAGCCGGACGGCGAGGGCGGGCTCGCGAGCACCGCCGACTACGGCTACGGCTACCGCGAGGCGCTGCGCGACGGGGTCGTCCGGCCGGTCGTCTTCGCCGCCTACACCGGTGTCTCCCGGTGGCGGAACAGCGCAGGCGAGGTCATCAGCGCGTCGCTGACCGGCGAGTCGACCAAGAGCGTCGAGGCGACCGCCTGGAGGACCGCGCTCGACCCGGGCGGCGAGTGGGTGCCGCACGTCATCGCAGCCATGGACGAGCGGATCACCCACCTGCGCGAGGCGGGCATGCCCGACGCAGCCGGGCTGGTGCTGGCGAGCGACCAGGACGACGCGCGCGCCTACGCCGCGATCGTCAAGCGGGTCACCGGCAGCAAGCCGGCGCTCATCCTCTCCGACGACCCGAAGGCCTCCCGCAAGATCAGCGAGTTCGCCTCCGGCACAGCGCGTTTCGCGGTGTGCGTACGCATGATCTCGGAGGGCGTCGACGTCCCTCGCGCCGCGTGCCTGGCGTGGATGACGTCCTACCGGACGCCGCTGTTCTTCGCCCAGGCCGTCGGCCGCGTCGTGCGCAGCCGGCGGCCGGGGGAGTCCGCGACGGTGTTCCTCCCGGCGGTGCGGCCGCTGCTGGCCCTCGCCGCCGAGCTGGAGAGCGAGCGCAACCACGTCCTGCCGCCGCCCGCCTCCGTCAACGAGGACGAGCTCTACGACCCGCTGCCTCCGGACGAGGCCGGCGACGAGGGTGAGGCGACCGGCTGGCAGGCGCTCGGCGCCGAGGCGGAGTTCGCCCACGTGCTGCACGGCGGGCGCGCGGTCGTCGCGTCTCTCGAGCTGACGGGCGAGGACGAGGACTACCTCGGGCTGCCGGGACTGCTCTCGGCCGAGCAGACGGCGGCGCTGCTCGCGCGCCGCGACACCGAGCACCGCAAGCGCGCGTCGTCGACCCGCGTCGACGAGGTCGCCACCGACGCCGAGGTCGAGCAGGCCGAGCTGGACGCCCGGTCCTGGCGGGCGGCGGGCGACCTGCGTCGCGAGATCAACAGCCTGGTCGGCCAGCTGGCCGCGCGGACCGGCGCGCCGCACGGCGCCGTGCACGCCCGGGTCCGCAAGGAGGTCCCGGGACCGCCGTCGGCGGCCGCCGCCGTCGAGGTGCTCGCCGCCCGCCGCGACTGGCTGCTGGAGCAGACGGTCCGCTGACTACTCGGGTTCGCGCGCCACGACGAGCGCGATATGACTGAGCAGCTCGCGCGGGGTGAGCCCCTCGTGGGCGGCCGCCATCGGCAGCAGCAGCGCGGACAGGTTGAGCAGTCCGTAGTAGCCCTGCGCCAGCGCGCCGACCCCCTCGTCGTCCACCAGCTGCTGCAGGTAGTGGCCCACCGGGCGTGGCGACCCGGCCTCCATCTCGAGCAGGAAGTCCGTCAGCGCCCCGACCGCGGCCGACGTGGCGGCACGGCTCTCGGGGGTGGTCACCCGCTAGTGCGCGTCGTCCATGATCTTGCCGGTGATCCCGAGGACCACGCCGATGACGCCGACCACCACGCCGACGATCCCCATCGGGATCGACTGCACGACGAACGCCACACCGATCACCACGCTCGACAGGATCAGCACGGCGACGGTGATCCACGACGTGAGCTTGTGCTTGTGGGCCGTGCCGGCCATGGATGTGTCGCCGAGGTCGGCCATCTGTTGTCCTCCGGGGTAGGGCGGTCGCGCAGGCAGACTACCGGGCATGAGCTCGCTGTTCTCGCCCCTGTCCCTGCGCGGCGCCACCTCCCGCAACCGCATCTGGGTCGCGCCCATGTGCCAGTACTCCGCGGTGGACGGGATGCCGACGGACTGGCACCTGGTGCACCTCGGCGCGCGTGCCGTCGGCGGCGCCGGAGCCGTCATCACCGAGGCGACGGCGGTGAGCCCCGAGGGACGGATCAGCCCGCAGGACACCGGGATCTGGACCGACGAGCAGGCGTCCGCCTGGTCCCGGATCGCGGCGTTCGTCCGGTCCCAGGGCGCGCTCGCCGGGATGCAGCTGGCGCACGCCGGTCGCAAGGCCAGCACGGTCCGGCCCTTCGACGGCCGCGGGGTGGTCGGTTCGCAGGACGGCGGCTGGACGCCCGTCGGGCCCACGGACAGCGGCTACCCGGGGCTGGGGATGCCGGCTGCGCTGGACGACGCCGGGATCGCCAAGGTCCGCGCCGACTTCGCCGCCGCGGCCCGCCGTGCGGACGCCGCCGGGTTCGACCTGCTGGAGATCCACGCCGCCCACGGCTACCTGCTGCACTCCTTCCTGTCGCCGCTGTCCAACGGCCGCACCGACGGCTACGGCGGCGACCTGCCCGGCCGGATGAGGCTCGTGCTGGAGGTCGTGGAGGACGTGCGCGGGGTGTGGCCGGACGACCGGCCGCTGGTGCTCCGGATCTCGGCGAGCGACTGGCTGGAGGGTGGCTGGACGGTCGAGGACTCCATCGCGCTCGCGAAGGAGGCGGCCGCCCGCGGCGTCGACCTCGTCGACTGCTCCTCCGGCGGTAACGCGCCGTCGGAGATCCCGCTCGAACCCGGCTACCAGGTGCCCTTCGCCGCGGCCGTCCGCGGCGGCGCCGGGGTGCCGACCGGCGCGGTGGGACTCATCACCGAGCCGGCTCAGGCCGAGGCGATCGTGGCGGAGGGCAAGGCCGACGTCGTGCTGCTCGCCCGCGAGCTGCTCCGCGACCCGCACTGGCCGCTGCGGG
>SCTD01000477.1 GCA_004299215.1 Frankiales bacterium
GCGGCGCAGCAGCCGGGGTCCGAGGGGTCGCCGAGCCCGGCACCGGAGCAGCCGCAGGCGTCCGGCAGCGGGCTGCCGCGCACCGGCTCGGACCTGCTCGTGGCCGTGGCCCTGGGCCTGATCCTGGTCGCCGGCGGGTCCTGGCTGCTGGCTCGCAGGGAGCAGGTCGGCTAGCTCGCGGGAGCCTCGACTGCCAGTTCCTGGGAGGAAGCACGTGCACCTCACGGTGCGGGCGTCTCCATCATGCGGCAATCCCTGGATCCGGGGGCATCCGGTGCGAGGTGCACGTCGTTGCTCCCACGAACTGGCAGTCCTGGCTCCCGGCGGTCAGGGACCCCGCGCACGACGGAGGCCGCCACCCCGGGAAGGGGTGCCGGCCTCCGGCGGTCGTGCGGGACGAGCTACACGTGGGTCTTGCTGCGCATGCTGCCCTGGGTGACGGCGATGATCGCGGCGGCGACCAGGGTGCCGACGACGATCTCGAGCAGCAGGCTGTTGAAGATCAGGCCGGCGAGCAGCAGCGAGCCGACGCCGATCAGCATGGTCAGCCACAGCGGCATGGCCTGCTTGCCCGGCACGACGGCGCGGCCCAGTGCACCGACGACGAGCCCGACGAGCAGCAGGATGATGATGTTCACGGTTCCTCCTTGTGGTGCGGGCCAGGGGGGCCCGTTCGGAGGCCGTCCTTCCCGACGACGTCGTGGGGAACCATGCGTGTCCGGATCGTCACTCGACGGGAGCAGCGGCTCCCGACGGGGTAAGGGGTGTCGCTCAGACCGCCCCGAAGCCCACCCGGCGCTGCTCGGACTCGGCGATCTCGACGTAGGCCAGCTTGTCGGCGGGGACGAGGACGCGCCGACCCTTGTCGTCGACGAGCGACAGCACGCCCAGGTCGGCCTTGAGGGCGTCGGCCACGGCCTTGGCCACCTCGTCGGGGGACTGCGCGCTCTCCAGGACGAGCTCGCGCGCGACGTTCTGGACGCCGATCTTGACCTCCACCGAGGACTCCTTCGCTGCGGGGGACACGTTGAGCACGAGGCTAGCCCGCGGCGGCGCTGGAGAAGCGGTCGTACGCCGTGGGCGGAACGGGCTCAGTCGGTGCGGGGCGTCCCGGAGATGCCGCGCCAGGCCAGGCCCATGAGCAGCTCGACCGCCCGCTCCTTGGGGATCCGGTCCGGCGAGGTGAGCCACCACCGGGCGCCGACCTCCATCAGGCCGGACAGCCCGATCGACAGCAGCTGCGCCTCCTCGGCCCGGTAGCCCGTGTCGTGCGCGATCGTCTCGGCGATGGCGTCGACGCAGCCCTGCGTCATCCGCTCGACCCGCTCGCGAACCGCCGGGTCGTTGCGCAGGTCGCTCTCGAAGACCAGCCGGAAGGCGCCCTCGCCCTCGGTGCCCTCGCCGTCGACGAAGTCGAAGTACGCCGCCACCGAGGCAGCCACACGCGCCTTGTTGTCGGTCGTGGACGCGAGGGCCTCGCGGACCCGGTCCACCAGTCGCTCGGCGTGCTGGTCGAGCAGCGCCAGGTAGAGCTCGAGCTTGCTCGGGAAGTGCTGGTAGAGCACCGGCTTGCTGACCCCGGCCCGCTCGGCGATGTCGTCCATGGCCGCCGCGTGGTAGCCCTGGGCGACGAAGACCTCCTGGGCGGCGCCCAGCAGCTGCTTGCGACGCGCCTGACGAGGCAGCCGCGTGCCGCGTGGTGCGGGCCCGCGCCCCGCCGTCGTGGTCATCCGGGAACCCTAGCGGCGCTCGTCCTCGTCGAGCTCCACCACCACGGCCTGCTCCACCGCGTCGGCGTCCGGTGCCTCGAGAGGGACCGCGGGCTCCTCGACCGGCTCCTCGTCGACGACGGGGATCTCCTGCTCGACCCGGTCCTCCGGGCTGCTCTCGCTCATGCGCTCGTGTCCTGCCCGGACAGCTCGCGCGACCCGTGCCGGGTGCGACGCGCGTCGATGACGCGGTCGGGGTTGCGGCGCAGGTAGTCCAGCTCGAGCTCCTGGGTGCGCAGCGTGTGGAAGTGCAGCGCGTCCTCGCTCCCGTGCAGGAACGTGTCGTTGCGCGTCTCGTGGAGGTGCTTGAGCTCTCGCTCCAGAGCCTCGTCGCTCAGCTGGTCGGCGGGCACTCCGGTCAAGGGGTCTCCAGTCGTCGATCCGGGTGAGTCGTCCCTACCCGGGGAACGGGCCGTGCATGACCCAGCCTGCACCCGCCGTCAACGGCGACTCCGAGCGCCCCCGGGCGCTCGTGCTGGACGTGGACGGGACGCTGCTCGACACCGTCTACCTGCACGTGATCGCCTGGTGGGAGGCCTTCGCCGAGGCCGGGCACCAGGTGTCGGGCTTCGACATCCACCGGGCGATCGGGCGGGGCTCCGGCGACCTGGTCGCGACCCTGGTGGGCGCGCCGGACGAGTCGCTCGTGGACGCGCACGCCGCGAAGTGGGCGCCGCTGCGCGAGCGCTGCCGGCCGTTCCACCAGGTGCCGGAGCTGATCCGGGCGTGCGCCGAGCGGGGGCTGTCGGTCGTCTACTGCACCAGCGGCTCCCCGGAGGACGTCGAGGACTTCCGTCGCAAGATCGGCTGTGACGACGTGGTCGCGGCCGTCGTCGACAGCGGCGACGTCGAGCAGAGCAAGCCGGCGCCGGACATCGTCCGGGCGGCGGTCGAGGCAGTCGGCGTGCGGCCGGAGGACGCGGTGATGGTGGGTGACACGGTCTACGACGTACGAGCGGCGGCCGCGGCCGGAGTCGACTGCATCGCGCTGATGTGCGGCGGCATCGGGGAGTCGGAGCTGCGCGACGCCGGCGCCGCAGCGGTCTACGGCAACCCGTCCGAGCTGCTGCAGGACCTCGACCGCTCACCGGTCGCCCGGCTGCTCCGTTAGAGACGATCTTGGGCGGGTACAGCCCGCCCGTGACCGCGAGCCCCACCAGCACGTTGCCGACGCTGCGCGAGCCCGAGCACGTCCGGCGCGGCCGGACCCAGCGCCGCATCGGACTGACCGTGCTGTCGCTGTTCGTGCTGGCCGGCGCCGTCGGCCTGCTCGGCACCCACACGAGCACCACCACCGTGCGGGGAGAGGGGTACGAGATGACGGTCACCTACCCCCGCATCACCAGGCCGGGGCACGCGGTCAAGGTGCAGGTCGCGATCCGCAAGGAGGGCGGCTTCGGCCAGCAGCCGGTGCAGCTGCGCTACCGCACCGAGTGGCTGGAGATGTTCGACGAGAACGCCTTCACCCCAGCGCCCAACGCCGAGACCGCCGGCCCGGGCTACACCGAGGACGAGTTCCTCCCACCGCGGGGAGAGGTGTTCGTCATGACCGTCGACACGCGCGTCGAGCCGGCCCGGCAGCGGGGTGAGTCCGGCTTCTTCTCCGTCGTCGACGAGGACGGCACCGCGCTGCTGACCGCCGAGGTCGACACCTGGATCTGGCCCTGACATGGAGATCGTCCTCCGCGCTGCGGTCATCTACTTCTTCCTCTGGGGCATCACCCGCGTCGTCGGCAAGCGCGAGCTCGGCCAGATGAGCGCCTTCGAGCTGGTGCTGCTCGTGACGATGGGCGACCTGATCCAGCAGGGCGTCACGCAGGAGGACTACAGCGTCACCGGGGCGATGCTGGCCGTGGGCACCTTCGCCCTGCTGATCGTCTTCTTCGCCTACGTGTCCTGGCGCTTCCCGCGCACCCGCGAGCACCTGGAGGGTCTCCCGGTCGTCGTGGTGCTCGACGGGAAGCTGCGCGAGGACGTGATGCGCTACGAGCGGCTGTCGGACACCGAGCTGTGCACCGCGATGCGGCAGCAGGGGATCGAGGACGTGCGCGACGTGCGCGCCGGGATCCTCGAGCCCGACGGCAACTTCTCCTTCTTCACCGACGGGGAGCAGCGGCAGCAGCCGGACAAGCCGGTCGACTGATCAGCGCTTCTGCATCGCGTCGAGGCAGATCGCGAGGGCGATGGCCAGCCGCGCGTCGATCGCGGGGTCGTGCAGCTCGAGGACGTAGCGGTCGCGGAGGCCCCACTTCCGGGAGTGCGTCAGCACGACACCGGACTGGGGAGTGCTGCCGTCGAAGTGGAACACCCACGGAACCGGCACGTCGCCGATCCACGGGACCATGCCCCACAGCCGGCGGAGGACAGCGACGGCAGGGCTGCGCTCGGTGACCACGACGGTCGGCCGCCCCGGCTGGGCCATCTCCCACGTGGAGCGCAGCAGGCTGGCGGCGCCCTTCTTGCGGAGCTGCCCGAGCACCTCGCCGGACCCGTCCCGGACGGTGAAGGTCGAGCGGATGTCGATCCGGCGGTCGGCGTCGATCCGCAGCACCGGCGTCGCCGAGCTCTCGTCGCCGTAGAGGGTGAACGACTCCTTCAGCGCCATCCGCTTCTGCTTCGCGAAGGCGATCAGCCGCCCCGGCTCGCCGTCCTCGTCGAGCTGGACCCGGTACTGGTTCTGGAACGGCGTGATCTTCTGCTGGACGTGGAAGCGCGCGGGTGAGGTCACGCACCGACTGTGTCAGAGGAGTGGCGCGAAGAGGTCACCGTGCTCCTCGACGCGCGCCAGCACGTCGTCGCTGGTGAAGACCAGATTTGCTGGCTCCGAGCAGGACTCGACCTCCTCCCAGGTCACCGGGGTCGAGACCGTCGGGTGCTCCCTGGCGCGCAGCGAGTAGACGCTGATCGTCGTCTTCGCGGCGCTGTTCTGCGACCAGTCGACGAGCACCTTGCCGTCGCGCAGCGACTTCGTCATCCGGTGCACGACCAGCTCCGGCGACGCGCTCTCGAGTCGCTGCGCGAGCCCCTTGGCGTAGGACGAGGTCTCCTCGGACGAGGCGAACCCGTCGGCGCGGGCGTAGAGCTGGAGCCCCTTGCTCCCGCTCGTCTTGGCCAGCGGCTGCAGCCCGTCCGCCTCGAGCAGCGGCCGCAGCTGCTGCGCGACCTGGCAGCACTCGACGATCGTCGCCGGCGGGCCGGGGTCGAGGTCGAAGACCACCAGGTCCGGCGGGAGCGGTCGGCCGTCGTCGGACACCCGCCACATGTGCGTGTGCAGCTCGAGTGCGGCGAGGTTCGCCGTCCAGACGAGCGCGGCGAGCTGGTCGACGACGACGTAGTCGATCGTCTCGCGGTTCTTGCTCGACCCGGGCGAGGGGAGGGTCACGACGCGGACCCACTCCGGCGTGCCTCGCGGTGCGTTCTTCTCGAAGAAGACCTGGCCCTCGACGCCGTCGGGGTAGCGCTTGCGGGTGACCGCGCGGCCGGCGAGGTGGGGCAGCAGCACCGGAGCGATCCGCGTGTAGTAGTCGAGGACCTGACCCTTGGTGAAGCCGTCGGGGTAGAGCACCTTCTGCAGGTTGGTCAGCGCGACCTGCGTCCCCTCGACGTCGACCACGACCTTGCTCATCCGATCCCTCGCTCCAGAAGCGGCCGGCGCTCCGGCTCCGTCGTCGCGGACCTCACTCGCGGACCACCTCCCGTGGGTCGGCATCGGGCCGCAGCCCCTTGTACGACGGGTGCCGCAGCCGACCGTCCCGCGTCCACTCGGTGTAGTCGCACTCGACCACCAGCACGGGCTCGACCCACACCGCGTGCCGGGCGTGCTCGCGTGGCACGCCGTCGAGCGCAGGCGTGTCGCGGCGCAGCGGCTCCAGCCGTTCGCCGAGCAGTCGCAGCGTCGCGTCGCTGAAGCCGGTCCCGACGTGACCGGCGAAGGCCCAGCCGTCGCCCTCCGGCACCGCGAGCAGCAGCGAGCCGATCCGCCCCGCCCTGCCGCCGTCGCCCGGCTTCCACCCGACGACGACGGCCGAGGTCCGGTGCACGTGCTTGACCTTCACCCAGCAGTCGCTGCGCCGTCCGGGCGTGTAGCGGCTGTCCCGGCGCTTGGCGACGACGCCCTCCATGCCCTGCGCCAGGGTCGCCGCGAGCACCGCCTCGCCGTCGCCGGGGAACGACGGCGGGACCTGCCAGCGCTCGCCGGTCAGCGGCAGCGCCTCCAGCACCGCGCGCCGCTCGTCGTACGACGCGTCGACCAGCGGCTGGTCGTCGACCTGGAGCACGTCGAACAGCAGCAGCGTCACCGGCGTGCTGCGAACCAGTGACGGCGCTGGAGACCGCACGTGCATCCGGGACTGCAGCAGCCCGAAGTCGGGGCGTCCCGCGGCGTCGAAGGCGACCACCTCGCCGTCCAGCAGCGCGCTCGTCGAGCCGAGCGCCTCGCCGAGGCCCAGCAGCTCGGGATAGGCCCCGGTGATGTCGTTGCCGTTGCGCGAGCGCAGCGTGACCTGTCCGGCCCGGACGGACACCAGGGCGCGGACCCCGTCCCACTTGACCTCGTAGGACCAGTGGTCGCCGTCCGCCGGCAGCGGGCCGGTCGTCGCCAGCATCGGCGCGACGTCACGGGGCAGGGGCACGCGGCAGTCCTACCCCGGACTGGCAGGATCGTTCGCATGGCCCTCACTCGTCCCGGAGCAGTCGGAGGAACCGGACTCGCCCTGCCCCTCAACCTCGCGCTGCCCGTCAAGGGGTTCGTCGAGGTCGGCCGGCGGGCGGAGGCCGCCGGCTACGACCGGCTCTGGGTCGCGGAGGCGGGCAACAACGACGCCTTCGGGCTGCTGACGGCCGTCGCGCTCGGCACCTCCACCGTCGGTCTCGCGACCGGCGTCGTCCCGATCTACACCCGCACCCCGTCGCTCATGGCGCAGTGCGCCGCCACCCTGCAGGACGTCTCGGACGGGCGCTTCACCCTCGGGGTGGGCGTGTCCAGCAGGACGATCGTCGAGCGCTGGAACGGCGTGCCGTACGACAAGCCGCTCGGCCGCATCAAGGAGTACGTCGAGGTCGTCCGCCGGCTGCTGGCCTGGGAGAAGCTCGACCACGACGGCACCAACTACGACGTGCACGGGTACATGCTGCTGATGCACACCCCGTCGCCGCCCAGCCCGATCATCATCGGGGCGCTCAACGAGCAGATGCTCAGGGCAGGTGGCGAGGTGGCGGACGGCGTCTGCCTGAACTGGATCGGCGCGCACGCCGTCGCCGACGCGCTGGCGCACGTCAAGGCAGGCCCGCGGGAGACGACCAACGCGGTGTTCGTACGCGTCTGCGTCACCGACGACGTCGACTCCACGCGCCGCTGGGCCCGCCGCGAGGTGATGTCCTACGTCACCGTGCCGGCCTACCGGAAGGCGTTCGGCGTGCAGGGCTGGGACGCGGTCACCACGAAGGCGATGGAGCTGTGGGACGGCGGTGACCGCAAGGGCGCGGCCGCGTCGCTGCCCGACGAGTTCCTCGACACCCTGGTGCTCGCGGGCGACGCCGCCGACGTGAAGCGCCGCTTCGAGGCGTTCCGCGCGGCGGGCGTCGACGAGCCGGTGGCGTTCCTCGTCAGCGGCCAGACCGACCCGGACGCGGTGCGCGCGGAGCTGGAGGCGACCACGGCCGCCCTGGCCCCGGGCGCCTGAGCGGGCCTACCTTGATCCCACAGGGGTAAGGGGGACTCGTGAGGTCGATCTGGAAGGGCGCCATCAGCTTCGGGCTGGTGACGATCCCGGTGAAGCTCTACAGCGCGACCGAGCAGAAGGACGTCACCTTCCACCAGGTCCGCCGCTCCGACGGCAGCCGCATCAAGTACAAGCGGGTCGCCGCCGTCGACGGCGAGGAGGTGGCGTACGGCGACATCGCGAAGGGCTACGAGCTGGCCAACGGCGAGACGGTCGTGCTGACCGACGAGGACTTCGCGGACCTCCCGCTGACCACGAACCGCGCGATCGACGTGCTGCAGTTCGTGCCGCTCGAGGAGCTCGACCCGATCTTCTTCGAGAAGAGCTACTACCTCGAGCCGGACAAGGCGGGCACCAAGCCGTACGTCCTGCTCCGCGACGCCCTGGAGCAGTCCGGCAAGGTCGCCGTCGTCAAGGTGGCGCTGCGCAACCGCGAGTCGCTCGCCGCGCTCCGCGTCCGCGACGGCGTCTTCGTGCTCGAGACGATGCTCTGGCCGGACGAGGTCCGGACTCCCGACTTCGGCTTCCTCGACGAGGACGTCGAGGTGCGGCCGCAGGAGCTCGCGATGGCCGGCAGCCTGATCGAGACGCTCTCCGGGGAGTTCGACCCCTCGCAGTACAAGGACTCCTACCGGGAGGCACTGCAGGCCGTGATCGAGGCCAAGGTCGAGGGCCGCGAGGTCGTCCAGCCGACGGAGTCGCAGCCGACCGCCGGGACCGTCGTCGACCTGATGGCGGCGCTGCGGGCCAGCGTCGAGGCGGCCAAGAAGGACAAGCCGGCCGACGCCCCGGCGCGGGACGGCGCCGAGCCCGACGCCGAGCCCGCGAAGAAGGCGGCGGCGAAGAAGGCGGAGACGAAGAAGGCGGCAGCGAAGAAGGCGGCGCCGAAGCCGGCCCCCGCCGCGAAGAAGCCGGCCAAGGCCCCGGCGAAGAGGGCCGCCCGCAAGTCGGCCTGACCGATCCGGCGACCAGGGCGGGTCGCCACGGCTAGTCTCGACCTTTTCGAGGACCGAGGAACCGGTGACCGCCCAGCCCGACGAGCTCTCCTTCGGCGACGAGCTGCTGGCCGACCCGGCTCGGGTCGCCGCGGTCCGGCGCGTCCTCATGGGCGGTGCCACCGCCGCCGGCGCCGGGCTGGACCGGCTGACCCGGCTGGCCGCCGAGCTGCTGGATGCGTCGCACGCGCAGGTGTCGCTGCTCGCCGAGGAGCAGGTCGTCGCCAGCATCTTCGGCAGCTCGCCCTCGGACGCGGAGCGCGTCGGACCGCTCGAGGCCAGCCTCTGCACGGTGACCGTCCGGCTCGGGGCGCCCTTCTCGGTGCCGGACGCGAGGGAGGACCCGCGCGTGCGCGACCTGCCCCCGGTCACCAGCGGCGCGGTCCGCTCCTACCTCGGCGTGCCGCTGGTCGCGACCACCGGGCTGACCCTGGGCGCGTTCTGCGTCTACGACGCCAAGGCGCGCAGCTGGAGCGCGCGCGACGTGGGCGTGCTGTCCGCGCTCGCCGAGAGCACGGTCGCCGAGCTGGAGCTGCGCGCGGTGTCGGCCGAGATGTCCACCAAGGCGACACAGCTCGAGCTGACCCTGTCCGCGGCGGACACGGGCTCGTTCGACTGGGACCTGCTCAACGACGACCTGCGCTGGGACGACCGCCTGGTCGACCTGTTCGACTACGAGCGCGACACCTTCAGCGGGCGGATCGCCGACTTCACCGCCCGGCTGCACCCTGACGACCGCGACCGCGTCACCGAGGCGCTGAAGCGGACCATCGACACCGCGGGCGACCTCTCGGTGGAGTACCGGATCGTCCGCTCCGACGGGGTGCGCTGGGTGCAGGCCCGCGGTCGGGTCCTCACCGACCCCGACGGCCGGGCGGTCCGGCTGCTCGGCGTGGCGCACGACTCGACCGAGCTTCGGGAGGCCCGTGACCGGGTCGCCCGGGTGCTCGAGTCGATGACGGACGCCTTCTACTCGGTCGACCGCGACTGGCGCTTCACCTTCCTCAACGCCGAGGCGGAGAAGCTGCTCGGCCGCTCGGCAGGAGACCTGCTCGGCACGGTCCTCTGGGAGGAGTTCCCGGCAGCGGTCGACTCGGACTTCGAGAAGGCCTACCGCGGGGCGATCGAGTCCGGTCGCCCGACGTCGTTCGAGGCCTACTACCCGCCGCCGCTCGACGGCTGGTTCGAGGTCCGGGCGTGGCCGGGACCGGACGGGCTGTCGGTCTACTTCCGTGAGGTGACCGGCCGGCGGCGTGCGCAGAGCGACCGCGAGCAGGCCATCGTCGAGCGGGAGCAGGCCTACGCCGCGGCCGAGTCGGCCAACGCGCGGCTGTCGTTGCTGGCCGACGCGTCGCACCTCCTCGCCCAGTCGCTCGAGCCCGAGCAGGTGCTGCAGCGGCTCAGCGACGTGATCCTGCCGGCACTCGGCCGCTGCGTCGTCGTCGGGCTCGTGGGGGAGGCGGCCGGCGAGGTGCTGCGCCGCGACCTGCCCAGCGACGACCAGGTCCACGTGGTGCACGCCAGCCACGTCTCGCCGGAGCTGCAGACCGTCCTCGACCGGCTGGCGACCAGCGTCACGCGGCGCACCTCCGACGGGTTCGGCGTCGGCGCGGTCGTGCGGACAGGTGAGCCGGAGTGGCTGCCGGCCATCACCGACCTGCCCCGCAGGCAGGCTGACCTGTCCGACCCGCAGGTCGTCCACGACCTGAAGGCCATCCAGCCGGCGGCGGCGCTGACCGTCCCGCTGGTCAGCCGCGGTCGGCAGCTGGGCGCCGTCACGGTGGCCGACCCGGCGCCCGACTCCGTCGACCGGGCCCTCATCGCCGACCTCGCCGCGCGCGCGGCGGTGGCCCTCGACAACGCGCTCCTCTACCGCGCGGAGCGGCGCACCGGGCTGACCCTGCAGCACAGCCTGCTGCCGGGTCAGGTGCCGCAGCTGCCGGGCATCGAGGTCGCGGTCCGCTACCGCCCCGGCGCGACCGGGGCCTTCGTCGGTGGTGACTGGTACCAGGGTGTCGTCGTCGGGGACGACCTCGTCCTGGCCATGGGCGACGTGATGGGTCACGGCATGCGCAGCGCGGCCCGGATGGGGCAGCTGCGGGCCATCGTCGCGACCCTCGCGCTGGAGGGGCACGGCCCCGGAGCGCTGCTCGACCGGCTGGCCGCGAGCAGCGAGTCGCTGCTCGACCTCGAGCTCGCGACCCTGCTCGTCGCGTCGTACTCGCCGTACCGGCGATCGCTGACGGTGGCGTCGGCCGGGCACCCGCCGCCGCTGATGGCCCCGCTCGGCCAGGCCCCCGCCTACCTCGACGTCGAGCCGGGACCGCCGATCGGCTCGCTGCCGGGCGAGTACGCCGAGACGGTCGTCGAGGTCCCCGAGGGCGCGACCCTGGTCCTCTACACCGACGGACTGGTCGAGCAGCGCGGCGACAGCCTGGCCTCCGGGCTGGAGGCGCTCAGGCAGGCTCTCGACGACCTGAGGCTGCCGCCGGAGGCCGTCGCCGACCACATCCTCGAGTCGCTCGGCCGGGCGGAGGGCGCGGCGGACGACGTCGCCCTGCTGGTCCTGTCGCACCTGCCGGACGCCTGACCCGTGCTCTGCCTCCAGGGCGGCGCGGAGTTCGGTCCCGGATGTCGCGAGATGGACGCCGCCCTGCTCGCGCGGGCCGGCGGTCCGGTCGTGGTGACCGCCCTGGCCGGCGCGCCCGGCCGGGAGTACCGCACCGCCGGCGACAACGGCGTACGTCACTTCTCGTCGCTGGGCGCGGCGGACGTCACGGTGGCGCCCGACGTCCGTGAGGACCCGGAGGCGGCTCTCGAGGCGCTGCGCCGGGCCCGGCTGCTCGTGCTGCCGGGCGGTTCGCCGGCCCGGCTGCTGGAGGCGCTCCGGACGACGCCCGTCGGGGACCTCGTCGGCGACCTGCTGGCGGACGGCGGGGTCGTGTCCGGTTCGAGCGCGGGTGCGATGGTGCTCTGCGCCTGGACGGTGCTGCCCGAGCGCGGCACCCCCTCCGTCGTGCCGGGCCTGGGCCTGGTGCCGCGGACGCTCGTCGTGCCGCACTGGCGCGGCTCCAGCAGCTGGCTCGCCGCGGTCGGGAGCGGCGTGCCGGCGGACGTGCGCGTGCTGGGTCTGCCGGAGCAGGCAGGGGTCGTCGTCGACGGCGGCTCCGTGACCGCCGTGGGCAGCGCCCCGACCGCTCTCGTGAGCGAGGGGCGGGTGCTCGCCGTGGGCGACGCCACGGCGCTCTGGTGAGCGGGGGGTTGGTTCGGATCGGCCGCGGAGTGGGATGCTCGCCGCGCGACAGCACTGCCGCACGCCCTGCCCAGGAGGACTGGCACCCGTGACAGAGAACGACCCCCGGAGCTCCAGCCGGCCGCCGAGCACGCCCGGCGGGCCGATGTCGGAGCGCATGCAGGCCCTGCTGTCGCGGGCTGCCGAGGAGCAGCTGACCGAGCAGCGCCAGGTGTCGGCCGTGCTCACCGAGCTGCGCGGACTCGTCGCCGGCATCGCCGACCAGCTGCGTGGAACGGCCTCCACAGCCCGCGTGGAGGCGCTCGGCGGCGAGCTGGGCAACCTCGGCGGCGAGCTGCGCCGGGCCACCGGGGCTCTCGCCGAGCGGCTCGACGCGCTGGCCCGCCGCGCCGACGAGCAGGCCGCGACGACGGCCGAGATCGTCGCCAGCAGCGGCAACGGCAGCGAGGCGGTCGCGCTCCGCGTCGACGGGCTCGCCGAGGAGCTCACCGGTCAGAGCGCCGCTGTCGACCGGCTCACCACGGCGGTCGGGGCGCTGGCAGCCTTCCCGGACGCGCTCAGCGCGGTGCAGCGCGAGGTCTCCAGCCTGCACGACCGGCTCGGCCCGCTCGGCGAGATCCGCAACGGACTGGCCGACCTCACCGCCCGCACCGGCGCCGTCGAGGCGCTGCGGCCCGAGATCGAGGGCCTCGCCTCGCGGCTCGAGGGGCTCGCCACCACCGGCGACGTGATCCGCTACCGCGACTCCCTGGTCGCTGCCGTCAGCGAGCGGATGGACCGGCTCGAGGGCCTGGCTGCCCGCCCGACGCTCACCCCCGAGGCCTTCGAGGCGGCGCTCGCCCCGCTGCACGCCCGGCTGGAGGAGCTCGCCGCCGCCGGGCCGGTCGTGGACCGGCTGAGTGCGCTGGACAGCAAGCTGGACGCGCTCGAGGGCCGGCTGGCCGCCGTCGCGGACCGGCTGGCCACCGTGGGCGAGGCCGCCGGTGGAGTGCCGGCGCTCGCCGGAGACCTGGCGCGGGTCGCCTCTCGCGTGGACGAGCTCGCATCGGTGCGGGACGACGTCAGCGCGGTGCGCGCGTCGGTGACCGAGCTGCGCGAGGACAGCGCGCTGCCGTCGCTGGTGCTCAGCGTCGCCACCCTCCGCGAGGACGTCGAGGACGTCGGCAACCGGGTCGGCGAGATCGGCTACCCGAGCACCGACAGCGTCGCCACGGCCGTCGGCCAGCAGGTGACCGACCGGCTCGTGGACGAGCTCGCCCCCCGCGTCGCCGACCTCGTGCTGCACCGGGTCGCCGAGACGCTCGTCGAGCAGGTGTCCGACAGCGTCACCACCAGCGTGCAGACAGGTCTCACCGACAAGGTCCGCGCCGCCACCGCCGACAGCGAGCGCCGGATCAGCGCTCACGTCGACGAGGCGGTGCTCGCGCTGGCCGAGGCGCTGCTGCGCCGCCGTCGTGGATCGCGTACGGGGATCAGCGCCATGGCCGGTCTCGCCGACCTGGAGCCGGCGCCCGCGGCCGCCGTTCCCGCTGCGGCCCCGGTCGAGGCGACGTCGGCGGAGGCTCCGGCGGCCGACGTCGCACCGGAGCCGCAGGCGCCGCCCGAGCCCGCGGCTGCGGAGCCCGAGCTGGCTGCCGAGTCCGAGCCGGCTGCCGAGTCCGAGCCGGCCACCGAGCCCGAGCCGGCTGCGGACGAGTCGACGCCGGACGAGCCCGAGGCCGAGGACGAGCCCGAGGACGAGCCCGAGGCCGAGGACGAGCCCGAGCCCGAGGACGAGCCCGAGTCCGCGGACGAGGACGAGCCGGCTCCGGCTGTCGCTGCCCACAGCGGCATCGACAGCTCGCGCGCGCCGAAGACCGCCCGGTCGGTGCCGTCGGTCGCCCCGGTCGCCCCCGCGCAGGCCGCCCCCGCGCAGGTCACGAGCCAGGACAGCCCGGACAGCCCGGACGAGGACGAGGACGACGACGAGGACGACGACGAGACCCCCGCCCCGTCGGCCTCGGCGGCGCCGCCCGAGGCCCCGCGAGGCTTCCGTACCTTCTCCATGCCCCGCACGCCGATCGTCGAGCCGACGCCGGACCTCGACGAGGAGGTCGACGAGCCGGTGCCCTACAGCCGGCCGCAGCCGGCCCGCGTCACGCCCGCGTCCGTCGCCGAGCCCACCCAGGCGATGGCCCAGCCGGAGTGGGACGACGAGGACGACGAGGAGGCGGGCCCGCCCCGCCGTCCCTGGTGGCGTCCCGGCGGCTGAGCGGCGCCGACCACTCCGAGCTTCA
>SCTD01000478.1 GCA_004299215.1 Frankiales bacterium
TTGTTCTGACCGACCAGGACGAGGTTGGTCAGGCCGCCGAGAGTCAGCCCGCCCTTGAAGGCCGACAGCACGCCGCCGCCCTCGAGATCACCGAGCGACGCGTACTCGAACAGGTTGAGCACCTTGGTCCTGTCGGTGATGCGGGGGTCCGCGGTCGGCCCGACCTCGGACGCGTGCGTCGTACGCCGCGTGCCGTCGGCGCCGTAGGTCTCGACCTCACCGGAGGTGTTCGACAGCACCACCTCGTCGACCCCGTCGCCGTCCACGTCGCCGGCCGCCAGCTGGTGGGCGGGGCCCACGAAGGGCAGCACGTCGGGCACGAGCGCATCGAGCACCACCGGCCAGCCGGGCATCGGGCTCCCGTCGCCGTCGAGCGCGTGCACGAGGCTCGCCGCACCCAGCGCACCGGTGCCGTTGGCGATCCGGCGCACCAGGGTCCGGTAGGCCGTCGCCAGGTCGGTGGCCCCCGCCGGTGGGTTCGTGCCGCCGGTCGAGTCGACAACCTCGGACCCAGCGATGACGACCTCCATCTGCGCGTCGCCGTCGAGCTGCGCGAGCGTCGGAGCCGTGATGAGCTCGGCGCCGCGCGCGTCCGGGGCGGAGTCCTTGCTGTTGACCGACCTCGGGAAGCCCGGGGCGGGCGTGCCGTCGGCGCCCCAGACGTAGACCCGGCCGTCGAGCCCGCCGGCGACGATCTCCAGGCCGGGCATCGAGGCGACCACGTCGGCCACGCTCGCGGCACCGAAGAGCCCGGACTTGACGTGGTAGTCCTCGGTGCGCACCGCGGGCGCCGACAGCGATCGGTCCACGCCGACCACGAAGCGCTCGCGGCCGAAGCGGTCGTAGACCGTGACCCGGCCGGCGCTGTTGGTCACGACGACCTCGAGCGCCCCGTCGCCATCGAGGTCGGCGACGGCCGGGGTCAGCGAGACGCCCCGCGGGAGAGGAACTCCCGCGCGATAGGCCGGAGCGCTCGCGTGCGCCGCGATCTCGGGGAGGACGGGGGCGAGCACGCCGGTGCCACCGTTCCAGAAGGGCGCGTCGCGACCTTGCCGGTCGAGGACGCGGGTTCGGCCGCCGGAGTCGGTGACGATGACGTCCAGCTGGGCATCGCCGTCGAGGTCGGCCAGCCGAGGCGAGCTCTCACCGCCGCGGTCCATGAACTGCGGGAAGCCCGGCAGCAGGTCGGGGTCGCTGTGCAGCCAGATGACCCGGCGGTCCTCGCCGACGTTCCCGCTCGCGTCGGTGACGCGCACCCGTAGCGTCACGGCGTACTCGTTCACGTTGCTCGTCGACGGCGGGCGGCTGAAGTCGGTGGTCGGGGGGAAGAGCGCGGCGAGGTCGCGCGTCGGGACGCTGCCGAGGGCGCGGGCGTCCGCGTCGCCCAGCCCGGTGCGGGTCAGCACTGTCGTGAATTCGCTGTCGGACGGCTCGATGCCGCGGGCTGCCTCCACCACGGCGCTGTGCGTGCCCGTGCGGGCGCCGCTGTCGGCGACGATCGGGAGCGAGGTCTCCTTGTCGGGGTCCACCAGCTGCCACCAGCGCGGACCGCGGAACAGCGCCGTCGGCGGCACCTTTCCTGCCTGGACGAACGTCATCGCGGCACCCAGGTCGAGCCGGCCGTAGGCGAACTTCTCGTCGAAGCCCTCCTGCGCGAGGTCCGGGACGCCGATGCCGACCGTGTCGCCGGGCAGCACGTCCTCGGCCGACAGCGTGACGATCTGCTTCACCTCGGCAGGACTGAGGTCCAGCCCTCTGTCCTTGCCCGCGCTGATGACCAGGCCGAAGCCGCCGGCGGCCTGCCCGGTGGCGAAGGACCCTGTGTCCCCGACCGCGCTGACGTGCAGGTGCGAGCCGTACTGCGTCAGGTTGCTGTTGCGGAAGTACGTCCCGACCGGCGCCTGCGCTCCGAGGCCGAGATCCGTGAGCGGGAGGCCGAACTCGTTGGCCTCGGCCGCGCCGAGGCCGTAGGTGTCGGCGACCGTGCCGTTGACCTTGATCGGCTCGTCGTAGTTGGTCGGGTAGTTGTGGTTGGCGGTGTTCAGGTCGCTCGAGACCACCGCCAGCACGACGCCCTTGTCGTACGCGTAGCGGGTCGCCGCCTTCGCGGACGGGCTGTTGCTCAGCGCGCCGAGGGCCACCTCGATGACCTTCGCCCCCGCGTCCGCGGAGTACGCCGCGCCCATCGCGTAGTGGTCGCCGGAGACGACGAAGGTGTCCCAGACGCGGACCGGGATGATGGTGCAGCGCGGGCAGACACCCACCTTGCCGGCCGAGTCGTGGCCCCGGCGGGCGGCGTCGTTCGCGCGACCCGTGCCGTGGTTGCCGGCGGAGGAGTAGGACGAGGCGTCGAAGGCGTCGTTGTCGCCGTCGAAGAAGTCCCAGCCGGCGATGTCGTCGACGTAGCCGTTGCCGTCGTCGTCGATCCCGTCGGAGTACCGGAGCAGGATGTCCTGCGCGTCCACCTTTGTCCTGTCGCCGTTCGGCCCGCGGGCCGGGGCGACGAGTCCGGCGAAGTCACCGACGCTGACGACGCCGTTGCCGTCGAGGTCCGGGACGGCCGGCAGCTCGCCGGCGTTCAGCGCGATCTGCAGTCGCAGCTCCTCGCTGCCCCACTGGATCCCGGTGTCCAGGATCGCGATCGGCACGTCCGGGCGACCGGCCGTCGTCTTCCAGGCGGCATCGGCCGAGATGCCGGAGCGCTGCGGCTGGCCGACGCGCGGGCCGAGCGGGTCCTTGTGGAGCGTGGTCAGCCGGGTGCTGCTCGGGGCGAAGCCCCAGATCTGCGACTGGGCGTCCCAGACGGTCCCGCAGCTCTCGACCGTCCCGCCGTTGCCCGGGCCGTCCTCGTCGTCGGGCTCGCTGCAGTCGAAGGCCGGGTCGTTCGGCGTGAACTCACGCAGCGGCGAGCCGGCCGGACCGGGGAAGTCCCGCTCCACCGGCGCCGCGAGCGCGGGTGAGGCCGGCGCGAGCAGCAGGCAGGCGACGGCAGCGACGACGAGGCGGGGGTGCATGTGGCGGAGTCTCGCCCATCCACAGGTCGGGTCGGCCGTGAACGCTCAGAACCAGCGCTCGAGCACCTGCGCGACACCGTCGTCGTCGTTGCTGGCGGTGACCTCGTCGACCGCCGCCAGCACCTCGGGATGGGCGTTGGCCATGCCGACGGCGTGCCCGGCCCAGCTCAGCATCGGCAGGTCGTTCGGCATGTCCCCGAAGGCGACCACCTCGGCGGCGGCGACCCCCCACTCCTCCGCGAGGGACGCGAGCCCGGACGCCTTGCTGATCCCGGTTGCGCTGATCTCCAGCAGCCCGTCGCTGGAGGAGTGCGTGCACTCGACCAGGTCCCCGACGACCGCCCGCGCCCGCGAGAGCAGGTCGTCGGAGCCCATCTCCTCGTGCCGGGCGAGCAGCTTGACCACGCCGCTCGCGATCAGCTCCTCGACCGGCGCGACGAGCACCTCGCCGTTGTCCCACCGCGGGACGTACGACGCCTCTCGCCCGAAGCCGGCCAGTCCCTTCTCCACCGCGAACGCGATGCCGGGGACCTCCCATCGCAGCGCCGTGACGACCTGCCCGGCAGCCTCGGCGCTGATCAGGTTCGAGCGCACCACCTGCTCGGTGTGCAGGTCGTAGACGAGCGCCCCGTTCGCGCACACCGCGAGGCCGCGGTGCCCCGTGGCGTCGGCGACCGGCGCCATCCACCGCGGCGGCCGGCCGGTGACCATGACGAAGAGCGCGCCGGCCTCCTCGACCCGGGCGAGCACCTCCCGGGTGCGGTCGGAGACGGAGAGGTCGCTGCGGACCAGCGTCCCGTCGAGGTCGGACGCGACCAGCCGGGGGCGTGCGGTCATTGCGGGAGCAGGACCTCGCGCCCGGCGAGGTAGGGGCGCAGCGCCATCGGCACGCGCACCGAGCCGTCGGCGCGCTGGTGCACCTCGAGCAGCACGGCGATCGTGCGCCCGACCGCGCACAGCGTGCCGTTGAGGGTGGCGACCGGGGACAGGCCGTTGGCGCCGCGCGAGCGGATCCCGAGCCGGCGCGCCTGGAAGTCCGTGCAGTTGCTCGTCGAGGTCAGCTCGAGCCAGCGCTCCTGCGACGGCAGCCAGGCCTCGCAGTCGTACTTGCGCGCCGCCGAGGTGCCGAGATCGCCTGCGGCGACGTCGATCACGCGGAACGGCAGCTCCAGCAGGCTGAGGAAGACCTTCTCCATCGCGAGCAGGCGTGCGTGCTCCTTCTCGGCATCGGCCGGGTCGACGTAGGCGAACATCTCGACCTTGTCGAACTGGTGCACGCGGATGATCCCGCGGGTGTCCTTGCCGTGGCTGCCGGCCTCGCGGCGGAAGCAGGACGAGAAGCCGGCGTAGCGCAGCGGCAGCTCCTCCAGCACCTCGCCGGAGTGGAACGCCGCGAGCGGCACCTCGGACGTGCCGACCAGGTAGAGGTCGTCGCGCTCGAGCCGGTAGACCTCCTCGGCGTGCGCCCCGAGGAAGCCCGTGCCCTCCATCGCCTCCGGTCGTACCAGCGCCGGCGCGATGACCGGGGTGAAGCCGTTCTCGACGGCCTGCGCGATCGCCAGGTTGACCAGCGCCAGCTCGAGCAGCGCTCCCCAGCCGGTGAGGAAGGCGAAGCGGCTGCCGCTGACCTTCGCACCGCGCTCGACGTCGATCGCGCCCAGCCCGGTGCCGATGTCGAGGTGGTCCCTGACCGCGAAGTCGTACGACGGGACGTCCCCGACCTGCTCGAGCACGACGAAGTCGGACTCGCCGCCGGGGGGCACCCCGTCGAGCACGACGTTCGGGATGGCCAGGTGCGCCGCGCGCAGCGCTGCTTCGGCCTCGGCCTGCTCGGCCTCGGCGGCCTTCACCGCGGCCGACAGCGCCTTGGCCTTCTCGAGCACGGCCGGCCGCTCCTCGGGAGAGGCCGACCTGACCGCCTGCGAGACCGCCTTCTGCTCGGCCCGGAGCTTGTCCGCCCGGGTCACGGCCGCACGGCGGGCCTCGTCGGCGGCGAGCAGCGCGTCGACCAGCGCCGGGTCGTCGCCGCGGGCGGTCTGGGAGGCACGGACCCGGTCGGGGTCCTCGCGCAGCAGCTTGAGGTCGATCACCCTCAGCAGGCTACCGACGGGTCACGGGGGCTCACGCGAGCCACTGCTCCGCGAGGTCGAGCCGGTCCCGGGTGGCGCTCGGCCAGTCGTCCTGCTGCACCCGGTGCGGACCCGTGGCCAGCGACACCACGACCCCGGCGACGCGGGCGCGCAGCTCGGAGGGGTCGGTCACCTGCTCGAAGGCGCCCTGCCATGCAGCGCCGAGAGCGGTGGTGGTCTCGCGGTGCGCGGGCTCCATCTGGGCGAGGACGCTCAGGTGCGCCAGCAGGCAGGCGAGGTCGTCGGCCCGCCGCCCCGGGCCGGCCGTGTCCACGTCGAGCAGGCCGCTGATGCGCCCGCCGTCGAGCAGCAGCTGCGTCTCGTAGAAGTCGCCGTGGCTCGGCTCGTCCGCGGGACGGTCCCCGACCCGTTCCTGCACCCGGTCCGCCAGCTGCCGGCAGCGCTCGGCCTCGCCCGGCAGGGCGGTGGCCGTGACCCGGGCGTAGTGGGCGACCTCGTCGGTCCACGACCGTCGGGCGGGGAGGTCGAGGACCCCGGCCGGCAGCCGGCCGAGCAGCTCCAGCAGCGCCCGCCCGTCCGGCGCCGGCGCGCCGCCCTCCCGCAGCCGGGTCCGCAGCGTCGTCCCGCCGAGCGCCTCGAGCACGAGCAGCCCCTCGGTGCTCCAGCCGAGGCTGCGCGGGACCGGCAGCCCCGCCTCGCGCAGCAGCACGTGCCGCGCGTGCAGGGCCTGCACCGCCTTCGGCCGGAGCACCTTGAGGAAGAGCCGGCAGCCCGGCCCGCGCACCTCGACCACGGCACGCCGGCGCGGCCGGTAGGACCGGACGTCCAGCCGGAGCTGCCCCGGCCGGATGCCGAAGCTCGCGAGCAGCCGGCGCACGGCGTCCTCGTCCGTCGCCGTGGCCAGCGCCGGCAGGCCGGGGTCGAGCGGGAAGCGCCACACGGCGACGGTCGACGTCCCGTCGGTCAGCCGGAGCACCCCCGCCGGCAGGTCGCCCTCCGTGGGCAGCCCGGTGCTCGCGCCGAGCACCTGGTGCTCGGTGCCGTCCGGCCCGCGGACCGTCGCGTCGTACGACACCGTGGTGCTCGCGCCGGGACGGTGGTCGACCTGCCGGACCCGCCACCCGGCCAGCTCCTGACCGGTCGTGGCGAGCGCCGCCGCGAGCAGGTCCTCGACGTCCGGACCGGTCAGCAGCGCAAGACCGGGGTCGTGCGTCATGACGACACTCTGCCGCCTGGCGGTGAGCGCCGCATGAGGACAGGATGAGACGGCTCTCATGAAGCTGCCGCCCCGCTACCGTCAGGCCCATGCGCAGCGACCTGTTCGGCGAGAACCTCGAGTCCACCAGCGACGAGACGCTGGTGCTGCAGAACCCGCGGATGCTCCGCGCCCGGTTGCAGGGCAGCGAGCTGCTCGCCCGGCAGGGCGCGATGGTCGCCTACCAGGGCACCGTCGAGTTCGCGTACGAAGGGGCGGGTGGGGTCGGCCGCTTCCTGAAGAAGGCGCTGACCGGCGAGGGCGTGCCGCTGATGCGCTGCCGCGGGACCGGCGACGTCTTCCTCGCCCAGGACGCGAACGAGCTGCACGTGCTGGAGCTCGACGGCAGCGACGGCGTGACGGTCAACGGCGCCAACGTGCTCGCCTTCGAGCCGACCCTGACCTGGGACATCCGCCGGGTCGAGGGCGCGTCGGCGCTGTCCGGCGGCGTGTTCAACATGGTCTTCAGCGGCGCCGGCCGGCTGGTCATCAGCGCCTTCGGCACGCCGGTGGTGCTGAACACCGGCGAGGCGCCGACCTTCGCCGACCTGCAGTCCGCGGTCGCCTGGTCCAGCAGCCTGCAGACCCGGCTCGTCCGCACCGCCGGCGCGTCAGCGCTGATCGGCCGCGGCTCGGGCGAGGCGTTCCAGCTCGCCTTCTCCGGCCAGGGGTTCCTGGTCGTGCAGGCCAGCGAGGGACCGGTCGTCCCGACGCACAACCACGGCAACAGCGGTGGCGGCGGCGGGATCTTCGGCTAGTCGTTCTGGGCGGCCCACGCCTCGGCGTGGCCGCGCACCACGACGCTGTTCACGGTGCTGAACGGCAGCGTCTGGAAGTCGACCGCGTTGGTCATCAGGGTGCAGGGACCGGGCTCCCCGCGACCCGCGGCCGTCGGCGCAGCGGTTCCGCACTCCTGGTAGTGGTGGTGGCCACCCATGAGGTGGCCGATCTCGTGCGCCGCGATCTTGGCGGTGAGGTCCTTGTAGAAGGCGACCGGCCCGATGGCGATGCCCTCGTCACCGGTGAGCACCCCCGTCTCGCCCACGGCGAAGGCGCGATCGGGGAGGGCGACGCCGCCGATGCAGTCCGCGAGACCGGCGACCGCGTTGCCGATGCCCGGCACCTGGATGTCGATGTCGGTGACGACGTAGACGACGTCGATCCCGGCCGGACGCGCACCGCCGTACTGCTGCTTGGCGAGGGCGATGATCTCCTCGGCGTTGTCGGTGCGCTCGCGCGGCTTGCCGCCCACCAGCGGCTGCAGCAGGGCGAAGCGGTCGTAGGCCAGGTCGATCGCCAGCGGCTCGTAGGAGTCGCGGCCGACGACCAGGCTCTTCTTCACCGTGTCGAACAGCGCCCGCTCGGCGGCGGCGCGCTGCTTCGGGTTCCTGGTGGCGGCGATCCTGGCGCCCTGCGCGACGTCGACCAGGACGAGCACGTCGAGCGAGATCGGCTCCGCGCCGGTGAGGTGGTTGGTGCTCGTCGCGGCCGGCCCGGTCAGCTGGGCGTTGTCGCAGTCGACGTCCTCCATGAGGTGCTCGACGTCGATGATCCCGTGCGGGCCGGGCGCGGGCTCGACGGAGACCGGCGCCGGCGACGGCGCGGCGACGGCTGCGGAGCCGGCCAGCGCGGCGGCGACGAGGGCGACCAGGGGCACCAGGCGGGAGCGCGTCATGGCTGCTGTGTTCGACGCCCTCCCCCTTGCGTCCTGCCGCCTGCGCGGAGAAGTGCTCCTCTGAGCAGGACGCTAGGAGCCCGCGCGGAGTCGCTCCAGCCAGGCGCCGGCGGCGCGGAAGTCGGCGTCGGAGGTCCCCGCGGGGACGCTCGCGGCTGCGCCGTCCGCCCGGGGGTAGCTCCCCAGCACGCGCACCTCGGCGCAGGTGCGGTGCAGCGCGGCCAGCGCCTCGCCCACCCGCTCCTCCGCGAGGTGCCCGTCGCAGTCGATCGAGAAGAAGTACTCGCCGAGTTGCCCGCCGCTCGGCCGCGACTCGATCCGGCTGAGGTTGACGCCGCGCACCGCGAACTCCGTGAGCAGCGACAGCAGCGCCCCCGCGTGGTCGTCGGCGATGAAGGCGAACAGCGACGTCCGGTCGGCACCGGTCGGCGTGGGCGGGGGCCCCGGCCGGGAGACCAGCACGAAGCGGGTGACCGCCCCCTCGTTGTCCTGCACGTCCGAGGCGAGCACCTGCAGCCCGTAGTGCTCGGCGGCGATCGGCGCGGCGACCGCTGCGTCGTACCGACCCTCGGCGACCGAGCGGGCGGCGTCCGCCGTGGAGGGCGCCAGCACGACCTCGGCGTCCGGCAGCACGTCGCGCAGCCAGCGCCGGCACTGCGCCTCGGCGTGCGGGTGGGTCGCGACGACGCGGACGTCCTCCCGCGCGGTGCCGGACCGGCCGAGCAGCGAGAAGGTCACCGGGAGGAGCACCTCGCGGGTGATCTGCAGCGGCTCGCCGCCGGCGAGCTCGTCGAGCGTGGTGGCGACCGAGCCCTCGACGGAGTTCTCGAGGGGGACCATGGCCCCGTCGACCTCGCCGCTGCGGACGGCGTCGAGCGCTGCGGGCACGGAGGGGTACGGGAGCAGGTCCGCGCGCCCGGCTGCCGGGACGCTGCGCAGCGCCGCCTCGGTGAACGTGCCGGCGGGGCCGAGGTAGCCGAACCGGGCGGGCGGGACTCCAGGCACGCGGGCACAGTAGCCGCGCCCGTACGCTCCGGCCGTGGACCGGACGGAGGCGCAGGAGCTGCTGGCCGCCGTCGCGTCCGGCGAGGTCGACCCCGCGGACGCGCTCGACCGGATCGCGACGGCGCCGTACGACGCGCTCGCGCACTCCCTCGTCGACGTCCACCGCGCGCTGCGCACCGGGGACCCCGAGGTCGTCTACGGCTCGGGCAAGACCACCGCCCAGGTGCTCGACGTGGTGGAGGCGCTGCGCTCCTCCGGCGAGCGCGCGGTGCTCGTCACCCGCGCCACTCCCGACGTGGTGCACGCGCTGGCGGCCGCCCACGACGACGTGCTGGTCGACGGCACGACGGTGGCCGTCGGCTCGCTCCCGCGGCCGGTCGGGACCGTCGCGGTGCTCGCGGCCGGCACCTCCGACGGGCCGGTCGCGGCCGAGGCCGCCCTGACCGCGCGCGCGTTCGGCGCCGGGGTGGAGCGCGTGGACGACGTCGGTGTGGCCGGGCTGCACCGGCTGATCGCCGCGCGCGGCGCGCTGGACCGGGCCGACTGCCTGGTCGTGGTGGCCGGGATGGAGGGCGCGCTGCCGTCGGTCGTCGGCGGGCTGGTCGGCACGCCGATGGTCGCGGTGCCGACCTCGGTGGGGTACGGCGCGTCGTTCGGGGGGCTGGCCGCGCTGCTCGCGATGCTCAACGCCTGCGCGCCCGGCATCACGGTCGTGAACATCGACAACGGATTCGGTGCCGGGGTGTTCGCGGCGCGGGTCGCGCGGCGGATCGGCACCGCCCGGTGATCGGCTGGCTGGACTGCTCGGCCGGCATCAGCGGCGACATGCTGCTCGGCGCGCTGGTCGACGCGGGGGTGCCGCTGCCGGTGCTGCAGGCCGCCGTCGACGCGGTCGGCGTCGAGCCGGTGACGCTGCAGGTGTCCGACGTCGTGCGCGCCGGCATCGGGGCCTGCAAGGTCGACGTGCAGGTCGCCGACGACGCGACCACCCGGTCGTGGTCCGACGTCCGCGGGCTGCTCGAGGCCGCAGCGCTCGACGAGCCGGTGCGCGCGCTCGCCCTCGACGTGTTCGCCCGGCTCGCGACCGCGGAGGCCGCGGTGCACCGGGTCGCCGTCGACGACGTGCACTTCCACGAGGTGGGCGCGCTGGACGCGATCGCCGACGTGGTCGGCTGCGCCGCCGGGCTGGTGCACCTCGGACTGACGTCGGTGACCGCGTCGCCGGTGACGCTCGGCTCCGGGACCACCCGCGGCGCGCACGGCCCGCTCCCCGTGCCGCCGCCCGCCGTTCTCACCCTGCTCACCGGCGCACCGGTGCAGGCCGGCCCCGTGGCCAGGGAGATGACGACGCCGACCGGGGCTGCGCTGCTCGCCGCGACCGTCTCGTCGTACGGTCCCCTGCCGTCGATGTCGTTGCTGCGTACGGGATCCGGTGCCGGCGGACGCGACCCGGCCGAGGTGGCGAACGTGCTGCGGCTGGTCCTCGGTGAGCCGGTCGACGCCGGTGCGTCGGACGCCCTCCTGCTCGAGACGAACGTCGACGACCTCGACCCGCGGGTGTGGCCGGGGGTGCTGCGGGCGCTGCTGGAGGCCGGCGCGCACGACGCCTGGCTGACCCCGATCCTGATGAAGAAGGGCAGGCCCGCGCACACGCTGTCGGTGCTCTGCTCGCCGCCGGCCGCGGCCGCGCTGCGCGAGCTCGTCTTCCGCCAGACCTCGACGCTCGGGATCCGGTCCGTCCCGGTGGGGCGCACGGTGCTCGAGCGGTCCGAGCGCGCGGTCGAGGTGGACGGGCAGCGGATCCGGGTGAAGCTCGGCCTGCTGCGCGGCGAGGTCGTCAACGCGATGCCCGAGTGGGAGGACGTCGCGGCGGCCGCGGCGGCGCTGGGCCGGCCGGAGAAGGACGTGCTGAGACGGGCGCAGGGGGAGGGTGCATGACGCGATCGGGGGGCACGGGCTTCCGGCGCACGCAGTAGCCGGCCTCTTTACAAGGCCGCGGGGCAGGTCCAGAGTCCGGGCCGCAGGTCCTTCTGAGGGGGAGCTTCACATGGCGCGGTTCATGGACTACCACGACGACCTCAAGCTGCCGCAGGACGCGATCGAGTCGCTCCGGCAGGGCGCCAAGGAGGGCGCCGTCGACCAGTTCGGGGTGCAGCAGCTCGAGCTCTACTACAACGCGGAGGGCAAGGTCTACTGCCTGCTCGACGGCCCGGACGAGCAGGCCGTCCGGGACCACCACGCCGCGCTCGGCGTGACCTGCGGGCAGGTGGACAAGGTCGAGCAGCTGCTCTGATCAGCCGCGCGCGGCGACCAGCTCGGCCAGCCCGTCCGCGAGCGGGCGGCTGGTCCAGCCGAGCTCGTCCCGCGCCCTGTCGCCGCTCGCCCAGAACGTCACGCCGTCCGACGAGCTGATCAGCTCGCGCAGGTTCGGCGGGAAGCCGAGCGCCGGGCCGACGAAGCGCCCGGCGGGCGCGAGCGCGCGCAGCAGCGGGGTCGGCACGCTGAACCGCGGCGGTCGCCTCCCGCTGACCGCCGCGAGCGCCCCGACGAGGTCCTGCACGCGGACGGGGTCACCGGTCAGCACGTAGGACTCGCCCGGCACGCCCTTGTCGAGCGCCAGCAGGATGCCGGCGGCGACGTCGTCGCGGTGCACCGGGGAGACACCGAGCCGCGGGAAGGGCAGCGCGGGCAGGCGACCGTCGAGGAACTGCCCGGCCAGCTGCCCGAAGGTGCTCGGGTCCCCGGGGCCGTAGACCGCACCCGGCTGCACCGTGACCAGCGGCAGCCCACGGGCCGCGATCTCCTGCGCACGCCTGTGCGCGACGGCCTTGGTCTCCTCGTAGACGGAGGTGTAGCTCGGCTCCGTCCGGCGCCAGCCCTCCACCGCGACCTCGCCGTGGGTGTTGCCGAACACCGCGACGGTCGAGACGTAGACCGCGCGCTGGACCCCGGCGGTGAGCGCCGCGCCGAGCACGCGCTCGGTGCCGTGCACGTTCGCGTCGACGAGGACGTCGCGCCGGGACGCCGGCACGCCGACCTCGTACACCGCCGCGCCGTGCACCACCGCGTCCATCCCGCGGCAGGCTGTGACGAGCGCGCTCTCGTCCGAGAGGTCACCCTCGACGAGCTCGCAGCCGAGGTCGGCCAGCGCCTGCGCAGGGGCGGCGCCCGGTGAGCGCACGAGCGCACGCACCTGGTCGCCGCGGCCGCGGAGCAGCCGAGCCACCTCGCTGCCGATGAAGCCGGTCCCGCCGGTCAGGAAGACGCGCACGCCAGCAGGCTACGCGTTCCGTGACCTCCTCGTGACCTGACGCGCAGGCCCCCGTTACATCCGCGGCACGCGGGGCAGGACCGGGGCGACACAGACGCCCGCGCTGCACCCCGGAGCCCGCTGCCATGACCCCGCCAGACGCCACCTCCACCCTCCTGCGACCCACCGGCCTGCTCGACTCCCTCCAGCTGGACCCCGCTCCGCGCACCCGCCGCGAGCGGTTCCTGACCCTGCTCCGGATCTACGACCTGCACACCGCACCGCTGGAGCAGATCGGCGACGCCGCCCGGCACCAGCACGCTCCGCAGGTCGCCGAGCTCAAGGGCCGGCTCGAGGCCGACTGGCTCGTCGAGCTCGACGCCGCCTGGGCGACGGCGGGGGCGCTGGCGCACTGCCGTACTCCTGAGGAGGTCGTGCGCGCCATGCGCGCGGTGGCGGCCAAGGACCGGCTGCCCGAGGCCTACCGGTGGCTGGCCAAGCGCGCGACCTGGGAGCAGGTCGTCGACTTCCTCGCGCTCGAGGGCGGCCCGGACGGCGGCTTCGACGACCTCGTGGCCGTCTGCCAGGTCGGGTTGACCGGCAGCGCCAAGCTGGAGCTCGGCAAGAACTACTGGGACGAGATGGGGCAGGGCGACCTGGCCGCGGTGCACACCCAGCTGCACCACGACCTGGTCGCGGCGATCGCGATGCCGACGATCCCGCGCGAGCGGCTGTCCGAGGCGGCGCTGGAGCGGGCGGCGCTCGGCGGGCTGCTGGCCACCAACCGCTGGCTGCAGCCGGAGATGATCGGCGCGCTCGGGCTGCTGGAGCTGCAGGCCGGCCCGCGCTGCCGGCTCGTGCTGCAGGCCTTCGACCGGCTCGGCGCTCCGGAGGGCGCCTACCCGTTCTACGTCGAGCACGCCGAGGTCGACCCGGTGCACGGCAAGGACTGGATGGACAAGGCGATCGAGCCGCTGGCCGCCGACACGCCCGCCTGGGGGCCGCGGATGGTCAAGGGCGCCTGGTGGCGCTCCACCATCAACCTGGCGTTCTTCGCCGACCTGCAGTCACGGCTGGTCGAGGACTCGGCAGCGGCCTGACCTCCGCTCTAGGGTGCAGCCATGAGCGCACCCGCACCGCACCGCGTCGCCAGCGAGGTGGGGCGGCTGCGCACCGTCCTGCTGCACCGCCCGGGCGCCGAGCTGCAGCGGCTCACGCCGCGCAACAGCGCCGACCTGCTCTTCGACGGGCTCCCCTGGGTCGCCCGGGCGCAGGAGGAGCACGACGGCTTCGCCCAGGCCGTGCGCGACCGCGGCGTCGAGGTGCTCTACCTGACCGAGCTGCTGGTCGAGACGCTCGACGACGCCGAGGCCCGGCAGGAGGTCGTCGAGTCGGCGGTCGCCCCGACCGTCGTCGGCCCCGCCCTCGCGACCGTCCTGCGGCAGTGGCTGCTCGACCTGCCCAGCGTCGACCTCGCGGCGGTGCTCTCCGCCGGGCTGACCCACGACGAGCTGCCCTCCCACGGACCGGACGGCGTGGTCGCGCGGCTGGCCGGCCCCGGTGACTTCGTCGTACGCCCGCTGCCCAACCTGCTCTTCACGCGCGACTCCTCGGTGTGGGTCGACGACCACGTCGCGATCACCAGCCCGTCCATGCACGCGCGCCAGCGCGAGCGGACGCTGACCGGTGCGATCTACCGGCACCACCCGCGCTTCGCCGGCACGCCGCTGCTCTACGGCGGCCTCCGGGAGGAGGCGTGGTTCGAGGGCGGCGACGTGCTCGTGATGGCGCCCGGCGTCGTCGCCGTCGGCACGGGGCAGCGCACGACTCCCGCCGGTGTGGAGGCGTTCGCGGTGCGCGCGTTCGCGGCCGGGATCGCGCACACGGTGCTCGCCGTCCCGATCGCGCAGGAGCGCGCCACGATGCACCTCGACACGATCTGCACGATGGTCGACCGCGACGCGGTGGTGATGTTCCCGGCGGTCGCGGACACCCTGGCGGCCTACACGGTGACGCCGCACGCCGACCACGGCATCACCGTCTCCGACCCGCAGCCGTTCCTCGTCGCGGCCGCCGCGGCGATGGGGATCGACCACCTGCGCACGATCGACACCGGCCTCGACCCGGTGACCGCCGAGCGGGAGCAGTGGGACGACGGCAACAACACCCTCGCACTGGCACCGGGTCTGGTCGTCGCCTACGAGCGGAACACCGAGACCAACGACCGGCTGGAGAAGGCGGGGATCGAGGTCGTGCGGATCGCCGGCTCGGAGCTCGGCAGCGGACGGGGCGGGCCTCGCTGCATGAGCTGCCCGATCGCGCGCGACGCCCTCTAGTTCAGGGTCAGCTGCCGGCTGAGCAGCCCGGAGCGCGCGCGCCGCTGCTCGGCCGTCAACGGCTGATCAGTGGCCAGCGCCTCGTCGAGCCGGGCGCGCAGGGCGACGGCCGGCTCCTCCATCGCCTCGGCCTCCCGGTCGAGCGGGGCGTCCCACACCGGCACGAGCAGGCCGTGCGCCCGGAAGCTGCCGACGTAGCGGGTCTCCGGACCGAGGCCGAGCCCCCTGTCGACGGACAGCCGCGCGAGGGCGTCCAGCAGCTCGTCCTCGGCCTCCGGCAGCACCCAGCGCAGGTGGGTGCGCTCCTTCATCCGGCACCAGTAGGCCGACGTCACGGACGACAGCTTCGCCGTCGGGACGACGGAGGCGTTCGCACGATCCATCGATGCGGCGACTTCACCTGTCGGGTCAGCGGCGCCCTCGACCCAGTAGTTGAAACCGGGGTGCAGCGTGATG
>SCTD01000479.1 GCA_004299215.1 Frankiales bacterium
CTTCGTGCCGAGGTCACCGGTGCGGAACCAGCCGTCGACGATCGCCGCCGCCGTCGCCTCGGGCTTGTTGAGGTAGCCCTTGAAGACGTTGTGTCCTCGCACGACGATCTCACCCAGCTCGCCGGTCGGCAGCAGCTCGATCCGCTCGTCGACCTCGGCCCGCGCGACCTCTACCTCGACGCCCCAGATCTGCTTGCCGACCGTCCCCGGCCGGGGCTCGAACCCGACCTGGTTGAAGGTCGCCACCGGCGAGGTCTCGGTCAGGCCGTAGCCCTCGAGCACCTGCGTGCCGAAGACCTCGTGGAACTTCTCCAGGACGGGGACGGGCAGCGCTGCACCGCCGGACATCGCGGACTTCAGCTTCGGCCGCAGGTCGGAGGTCTTCGCGGCCTCGATCAGCCCGATGTACATGGTCGGGACACCCATGAAGATCGTGCACTTCTCCTTCTCGAGCAGCTCGAGCGCCTGCGCGCCGTCGAACCGCGGGAGCAGCACGACGCTCGCGCCGACGTAGAACGCGGTGTTCATGCAGCAGGTCTGGCCGAAGGTGTGGAACAGGGGCAGGCAGCCCAGCACCACGTCGTCGGGGCCGATGTCGAAGGAGGTCGTCGAGGACGCGACGACGTTCATCATCACGTTGAGGTGGGTGATCTCGGCGCCCTTCGGCTGCCCCGTCGTCCCGCTGGTGTAGAGGATCACCGCGGTGTCCTCGGGCTCGCGCGGCACGATCGCGTCGATCGGCTGCACCTCGAACGCCTTGTTGTCGATGCGCGGGACGCTCGCGTCGCTGTCACTCCCCCCCGGGGAATCCATGACGCCCAGGATCGGCACGCTTGCGAGCTCGGCACCCTTGGCGCCCTCGCCCATGAGGGGCGCGGCACAGACGAGCACCTTGGCGCCGGAGTCCTCCAGCACGTACTGGATCTCCTCGGCCTTGAGCAGCGCGTGCACCGGCACGGCGACGGCGCCGAGGGCGAGCGTCCCGAAGTAGGCCAGCGGGAAGTGCGGGGTGTTCGGCAGCAGCAGCGCCACCTTGTCCCCCGGCCCGACGCCGTGGTCGCGCAGCACCTGGGCGTACTGCTTCGCGTGTCCCCACAGCTGCGCGTAGGTGAGCTTGAGGTCACCGAGCACCACCGCTGTGCGGTCGGCGTGCCGTACGGCGGACTCCGCGAGGATGCTGGCGATCGTCAGGGACATTCTTCTCCTGGTGAGTGGTCGGGACGGGGCTCACGCCACGCCGAGGTAGGCCTTCTTGACGTACGGATCGCCGGCGATCTGCGCGGTCGGCCCCTCCAGCGCCACGGCGCCGTGCTCGAGCACGACGACACGATCGGCGCAGCGGAAGGCGAAGGACACGTCCTGCTCGACGAGCAGCATCGTGGTCCCGGCGTCCTGGATGCTCTTGATGCCGGCAATGATCGCCTCCTTCACTCCGACCGACAAGCCGAGGGTGGGCTCGTCCAGCAGCAGCAGCCTCGGCCGGCCCATGAGCGAGCGGCCGATGGCGCACTGCTGCTGCTCGCCCCCGGACAGCGTGCCGGCGGTCTGCGTCGCGCGCTCCTTCAGCTTCGGGAACAGCGAGAACACCCGCTCGAGGTCGTCCGCCTTGGTGCTGGGCTGCTTGCGCAGCCGGCGCGCCCCGAGCTCGAGGTTGTCGCGGATGGTCAGGCCGGGGAAAAGCCGGCGTCGTTCGGGCGTGTGAACCAGCCCCGCCATGACGACGTCGTACGGCTTCTTCGGCAGCGGACGGCCGTCGAGCTCCACGCTGCCGCTCCACGCATTCAGTCGCGAGAGGGCGCGCAGCAGCGTCGTCTTGCCCGCACCGTTCGGGCCGACCACGGCGACGGTCTCGCCCTTGTCGACGTGGAAGGTGACGCCGTTGAGCACCTGCGCCTTGCCGAAGGACACCTTGAGGTCCTTGACGTCCAGCACGCGCTCCGGCCGGCCCTCGGTCTGCGGCTCGCTCACGGGGCGCCCACCTCCTTCTCCTCCGGCGCGTCGGGGTCGCCCCCCAGGTAAGCCCGGACCACGGCCGGGTCGCGCATCACCGCCTCGGGCTCCCCGTCGGCGATGACCCTCCCCTGGTCCATCGCGATGACACGGTCGACGAGCGCGAGCAGCGAGCCGATCTTGTGCTCGACGATCACCAGCGTGACGCCGTCCGCCTTGAGCTGGCGGATCGTGTCGGAGAGCACCCCGATCTCCTGGGTCGACAGTCCGGCGAAAGGCTCGTCGAGCAGCAGCAGGTCGGGTCCGGTGGCGAGGGCGCGCGCCATCTCCAGCCGCTTGAGGTCGCCCTCGGACAGCTGCGAGCTCGGCGACGCGGCGCGGTGCGCGAGGCCGACGCGGTGCAGCACCTTGAGCGCCTCGGACTTCACGTCGCCCTTCGTGCGCCGGACGATCAGGGGCACCATCACGTTGGCCAGCACCGGCAGGTCCGGGAACGGCTTGACGATCTGGAAGGTGCGGGCGACCCCGCTGCCGACGACCTTGTGGCGGGGCAGCTTCAGCAGGCTCTTGCCCCGTAGCCGCACGTCGCCGCTGGTCGGCTTGTCGAAGCCGGTGAGGCAGTTGAACAGCGTCGTCTTGCCGGCGCCGTTGGCCCCGATGAGGCCGACCGCCGCACCCTGCTCGACCGAGAAGCTGACATCGCTCACGGCGGTCAGCCCGCCGAAGCGGCGCGTGACCGCCTGCGCCTCCAGCAGGGTGCTCACTGGGCCTCCGTCAGGGCGGCGCCGGCTGCCCGGCTCGGGCTGCCTCGGCCGGACAGCCGTTGCAGGAGCGGCGGGACGAGGCCGCGCGGCGCAACGATGAGCACCACGATGAGCAGCAGCGCGAAGCTGCCGATCTTGAGCTCGGGGTGCTCGAGGAAGACGTCGCTGGCCCGGTCGAGGTAGTAGTTCTGCAGCAGGATGACGGCGTACGCGCCGATCGCCGGGCCGATGATGGAGCCGGCCCCGCCGAACGCCGCGATGATGATGATGAGCAGGCTGAGGTCGACGCCCAGCAGGTCCAGCGCGACGGTCCCGCGGATCTGCGCGTAGAGGCC
>SCTD01000719.1 GCA_004299215.1 Frankiales bacterium
CGCACCCGCTCCGCCCGCGGCGAGCCTGACCCGCCGGATCGGGGCGCTGGCGCGGCTGATGGTCGTCGCCATCGGGATCACGGCGCTGGTCGGCGGTCTGGTGCTCGCGCTGGTGGTGGCCGTCTACGCCCCTCGCACCGACGCCTACACCGAGGGCGTGCGGTCCATCCGGCTGGCGCACCTCGCGATGGTCGACCAGCAGACGGCGCTCCGCGCCTTCCTCGTCACCGGCGACACCCGCTTCCTGACGCCGTACGAGGAGGGGGTTCGCGCCCTGCCGGCCCGCAACGCGGAGGTGCGGGAGCGGTTCGCGGGGCAGGACGACCTGCTCGCGGCCTTCGCCGAGGTCGAGGAGCGCCAGCGAGCCTGGACCACCGGCTGGGCCGAGGCTGCGCTGGAGGGCTTCCCGCCCGGCACCGGCACGGCGGAGTTCCTGCGCCGCGACAAGGCGCTGTTCGACTCCTACCGCGAGGCCGAGTCGCTCGTCGAGGAGGAGGGCGACCGGCTGCGCCGAGACTCCGAGCGCCGCCAGGTGCTGCTCCTCGTGGTCGGCCTGGGTCTGGAGCTGACGCTCGCCCTCGTCGTGGCTCTGCTCGTGCGCCGGCAGTTCCTGCGGCTGCGGGCCGACGTCGTGGAGCCGGTCGAGGCACTGACGCGCACGATCACCCAGCTGCGGGACGGCGACCTCACCGCCCGCTCGTCCGGGACCGGGCCGGCGGAGCTGCAGGCGATCGGGAGCGGGCTGGACGAGCTGGCCGCGGAGCTCGCCGCCGAGCGGCAGGTGGTGGAGCAGCGCGAGCGCGAGCTGACGGAGGCGCGCCGCGAGGCGGAGGCCGCCACGGCGGCGAAGTCGGCGTTCCTCGCCACCATGTCGCACGAGATCCGCACCCCGATGAACGCCGTGATCGGGATGACCGGGCTGCTGCTCGACACCGAGCTCGACACCGAGCAGCGCGACTACGCCGAGACGGTGCGCAGGAGCGGCGACGCCCTGCTGGTCATCATCAACGACATCCTCGACTTCTCGAAGATCGAGAGCGGGCAGCTGGACCTGGAGCGGCACC
>SCTD01000480.1 GCA_004299215.1 Frankiales bacterium
CGTCAAGACCCCCGAGCAGGTCGCGCTCATGCGCGCCGCCGGGCTCGTCGTGGCCCGCACGCTCGAGCGGGTCGCGGGCGCGGTCGCCCCCGGCGTCACCACCGGGGAGCTGGACCGCCTCGCGGAGGAGTCCATCCGCGGGGAGGGCGCGATCCCGTCGTTCCTCGGCTACCACGGCTTCCCCGGCTCCATCTGCGCCTCGATCGGCGCCGAGGTGGTGCACGGCATCCCGTCGGGCGAGCGCGTGCTGGTCGAGGGCCAGCTGCTGAGCATCGACTGCGGCGCGATCCTGGCGGGCTGGCACGGCGACGCGGCCGTCACGGTCCCCGTGGGTGAGTGCGCCCCGGAGCTGCTGGCGCTGTCCCGGGTCACCGAGCAGGCGCTCTGGGCGGGCCTGGCGGCGGTCCGCCCGGGCGGGCGGCTCTCGGACGTGGGTCACGCGGTGGAGACCACGGTGCGCCCGCACGGCTACGGCCTGCTGGAGGACTACACCGGGCACGGGATCGGGACGTCGATGCACGAGCCGCCGAACGTGCCGAACCTCGCGCCCAGAGGGCCCGGCCGCGGCATGGCGCTCGACCCGGGCGTCGTGCTGGCGGTGGAGCCGATGGCCACCCTGGGCGAGCCGCACGTGCGGACGCTGGACGACGACTGGACGGTCGTGACCCTCGACGGCCGTCAGGCCGCCCACTGGGAGCACACGGTGGCGGTGACCCCCGAGGGCCCGTGGGTGCTGACCGCGCTCGACGGCGGCGCCGCACGCCTGGGCACAGCCGTCCCGGAGCCGGTGTGACCGGTGCCTCGTTTGTGATCGGGCGCTCCCGGACGTAGACTCACCGTTCGGACTGCGCTCCGGCGCTTCGTCGTGCACTGAGTCATGCCCGGCGTACGCACCCCAGCACGACCGACGAGCACAACCATCCTGCAGGAACACGACGACGGATCGCGGAGGACATGCCGAAGAAGGACGGGGCCATCGAGATCGAGGGCCGTGTGGTCGAGCCGCTGCCCAACGCCATGTTCCGCGTGGAGCTGGAGAACGGTCACAAGGTGCTCGCCCACATCAGCGGCAAGATGCGGCAGCACTACATCCGCATCCTCCCCGAGGACCGCGTGGTCGTGGAGCTCTCGCCCTACGACCTCACCCGCGGCCGCATCGTCTACCGCTACAAGTAGATCAGGAAGCACTGACAGTGAAGGTCAAGCCGAGCGTCAAGCCGATCTGCGACAAGTGCAAGGTCATCCGTCGCAACGGCCGCGTCATGGTCATCTGCAGCTCCACCGCTCGCCACAAGCAGCGGCAGGGCTAGACCTCAGACGCACCATCGCGCCCCACCTGCTCCCTCGGGAGCAGCACCCCCGGTCGGAGGCCGGGGCCCCGCCAGGGCTGGCGGGGACGGGAGCGCACCAGACCTCCGCGAACCAGGAAGAGAGAACCAGCCCGCATGGCACGTCTTGCCGGCGTCGACCTCCCCCGCGAGAAGCGGCTCGAGATCGCGCTCACCTACATCTTCGGGATCGGTCGCACCCGCGCCCAGAGGACCCTCGCCGAGACCGGGGTCAGCCCGGACGTGCGCGTCAAGGACCTGACCGACGAGGACCTGGTCAAGCTCCGCGACTGGATCGACGCGAACTACAAGGTCGAGGGCGACCTCCGCCGCGAGATCGCGAGCGACATCCGTCGCAAGATCGAGATCGGCTCCTACCAGGGCATCCGGCACCGCCGCGGCCTGCCGGTCCACGGTCAGCGCACGCACACCAACGCCCGGACCCGCAAGGGCCCGAAGAAGACCGTCGCCGGCAAGA
>SCTD01000481.1 GCA_004299215.1 Frankiales bacterium
ACGAGGGCGGCAACACGTTCACGCCCGAGGACACCTCCACCCAGGGCATCCCGCTCGTGCCGGTCATCGGCAACGTGCACAGGATCGCCCTGCCCATCAAGGAGCAGGCGACCGCCGAGGTCACCCTGACCTGGGACGACCCGTCCTCCTCGCTCGGCCTGGTCGTGAAGGGCGGCTCCGGTCAGCAGGTGGAGCGCGGCAGCCGCTCGGTGACCGTGACGGTCCCGTGGGCCAAGCGCGACCTCGCCGTCCAGGTGGTGCCGTCGCAGGTCGGCTCGGAGTCGGTGAGCTACACGGTGACCGCGGTGCTGACCTCGCTCACGGCCGACGCCGACGGCGACGGCGTGCCGGACGTCGCCGACGCCTGCAGGACCAAGAAGGGGCCGGCGAGCTCCGGCGGCTGCCCCGACAGCGATCGCGACGGCGTCCTCGACCTCCGGGACGCCTGCCCCAGGGCCGCCGGCCGGAGCCTGAGCGGCTGCCCGGGCACGGCGGACGAGAAGGTCGTGGCCTTCCTCGACGGCAAGCAGGTCAGCAGCAGCTCAGTGATGACCCGGCACGGCCGCTACGACGTCAGCGGCTCGGTCCCGGCCTCGCGCGGGACGCACACGCTGAAGGTCGTCTGGTACGACGGCGGCAAGGTCGTCACGAGCGTGACCCGGACCGTCACCGTCCGGTAGCGCCTCGCACAGCCCCCAGCACGAGCCACTCACCGCTGCGCAGCCGCAGTCCCAGGGTGACGGCTCGCGCCAGCATGAAGCCGCCCGCGAAGGCGATCCAGAGCCAGACCAGGCCGGCGGTGCCGGACAGCGGCGACCACAGCACCAGCGCGACCAGCGGCAGGTACGCCGCCAGCGTGACCAGCCCGGCCCGGGCCAGGTACCGGCCGTCACCGGCGCCGATCAGCACGCCGTCGAGCACGAAGACGTAGCCGGCCAGCGGCTGGGTCACCGCGACCACGACCAGCACGGCGACCAGCGCGCCCTGCACCTCGACCTCCGGGCTGAAGAGCGGGGCGAGCGGTCCGCGCAGCGCCAGCACCAGGCCCCCGAGCAGCACCCCCGCGCCGGTGCCCCACAGCACCATCCGGCGGGTCGCCGCCCGCGCGCCGGCGGCGTCGCCCGCGCCGAGCGCCCGCCCGGTCAGCGCCTGCCCGGCGATGGCCACGGCGTCGAGCGCGAGCGCCAGGAAACCCCAGAGGACGGTGGCCACCTGGTGCGCCGCCAGCTCGGCGTCGCCCTGCGCGACGGCGACGTACGTCGTGACGAGCAGCGCCGCCCGCAGGGTGAGGGTGCGGACCAGCAGCGGGACGCCCGCCCGGGCGACGCGCACCACGCCGGGCACGTCGGGCGCGAGCGAGGCGCTCGTACGCCGGGCGGCACGGCCGACCACGACGAGGAAGGCGGCTGCCATCCCCAGCTGCGCGATGACGGTGCCGAGCGCCGAGCCGGCGATGCCCATCCCCGCTCCGTGCACCAGCGCCACGCTGAGGACCACGTTGGCGGCAGCGCCCGCAGCGGCGACGGCGAGCGGGGTGCGGGTGTCCTGGAGCCCGCGCAGGATCCCGGTGGCGGCGAGCACGACCAGCATCGCCGGCAGCCCGGGCAGCGACCAGCGCAGGTAGGTCACCGCCTGCTCGGCGACGACCGCCGAGGGGTCGAAGACGCCGACGACCTGCGGGGCGAGCGCGAAGGCGAGAGCGGCCGTGCCCACGCCGATCAGCAGCGCCAGCCACATGCCGTCGATGCCGTCCTCCACGGCGGACCGGAGATCCCCGGCGCCGACCCGGCGCGCGACGGCGGCCGTCGTGCCGTACGCCAGGAAGACGAAGATGCCGATCGCGCTCGCCAGCACGCTGCCGGCGATGCCGAGGCCGGCCAGCGGAGCCGTCCCCAGCCGCCCCACGATCGCCGAGTCGGCGAGCAGGAACAGCGGCTCGGCGACCAGCGCCCCGAAGGCCGGCACCGCCAGCCGCAGGATCTCCCGGTCGGTCGCGCGCCGGGCCGCCCGTGCGCTCATGACGGGGCCCACATCAGCCCACAACTCATGTGAGCGGGAGCAGGAGGACGGCCAGCAGCCAGCTCGTGAGGGAGCCGACGAGGAAGTACTCGGTCAGCGCGTCGACCCGGCTGCCCTTGTCCCGCTGCAGCTCGGGGAAGCGCAGCAGCCCCTTGGCCGCGACGATGATCGAGGCGGCCGTCA
>SCTD01000482.1 GCA_004299215.1 Frankiales bacterium
CTACGCCCGCGGCCTGGACTCGGGCCGGATCCCGCTGGACGCCGCGGTGGCGCGGTCCAGGGTCGCGGCGTACGAGGCGCGGGCCGCGGGTGCCCAGCCCGGACTCCAGCTCACCGTCGAGGTCAGCGTCGACGGGACCACCGCCGTCGTGCGCGGACGCCGCGAGGTCGACCTGCCCTTCGGCCGGATCCTGGGCTTCGCCCCGGTGCGGGTCGAGGCCGAGGCCCGGGCGCGGGCGCCGGTGAGCCCCTGATCCGCCGGTAGGGTCGTCTCTCGTGCCCGTCGACCGCAGCAACGACCTCGCCGCCCTCGACGCGACCCTGAGCAGCATCGAGAAGGTGCTCGACCTCCCGCGGCTGCGGATCGAGCTGTCGGACCTCGAGGCGCAGGCCGGCGAACCGGGTCTGTGGGACGACACCGACAAGGCGCAGGAGGTCACGACCCGGCTCTCCAACGTCAAGACCGACATCGAGCGCTGCGAGGGCCTGCGCCGCCGGCTCGACGACCTGGCCGTGCTGTTCGAGATGGCGGCGGAGGAGGACGACGAGGCGACCGAGCAGGAGGCCGAGCGAGAGCTCGCCGCGCTGCAGAAGGAGATCAGCAGCCTGGAGGTCCGGACGCTGCTGTCGGGGGAGTACGACCAGCGCGAGGCCCTGGTGCAGATCACCCCTGGAGCCGGCGGCGTCGACAGCCAGGACTGGGCGCTGATGCTCTGGCGGATGTACTACCGCTGGGCCGAGCGGCACGGCTACCCGCTCGACGTGCACGAGTGGCAGGAGGCCGAGGAGGCCGGCGTCAAGAGCGTCGTCTTCCAGGTGAAGGTCCCCTACGCCTACGGCACCCTCGCCGGCGAGCACGGCGTCCACCGGCTGGTGCGCATCTCGCCGTTCGACAACCAGGCGCGGCGGCAGACCTCCTTCGCGATGGTCGACGTGACGCCCGTGGTCGACACCGCCGACGCCGTCGAGGTCGACGAGAAGGAGATCCGCGTCGACGTCTTCCGGTCCAGCGGCCCCGGCGGGCAGGGGGTCAACACGACCGACTCGGCCGTGCGCATCACGCACCTGCCGACCGGCATCGTCGTGTCCTGCCAGAACGAGCGCTCGCAGATCCAGAACCGCGCCGCCGCGATGATGGTGCTGCAGACCAAGCTCCTCGAGCGCAAGCGCGAGGAGGAGCAGGCCGCGATGGACGCGATCCGCGGCACCAAGGGCGACATCGCCTTCGGCTCGCAGATCCGCAACTACGTGCTGCACCCCTACCAGATGGTCAAGGACCTGCGGACCGGCATGGAGAGCGGCGCGACCGGTCCGGTCCTCGACGGCGAGATCGACGACTTCGTCGAGGCCGCGATCCGCTGGCGGCGCACGGGAACCGGCGGCGAGGACGCTGCGTCGTAGCCCCCACAACCGATCTTCGTGGGGGAGAGAATGTCCGTACGACGAGGCGCCCTGCGCCTGACCGCTGTCCTGGTGCTGACCGCCGGGGCGATCCTCGCCGGGCCGTCCGCACTCGCGCAGGACGCCGACCCGTGCGCGCCCGCTGCCGACGGCTCCGTGCCGGAGATGTGCCAGGGCGGGATGGCGCCGGAGCCGGCGCCCGAGCCCGACCCGTGCACCCCGGACGCGGAGGGCAACGTCCCGGAGATG
>SCTD01000483.1 GCA_004299215.1 Frankiales bacterium
CGACCGAGCACGGGCCGTGGTCGGTCGGCGGGGACCCCTCGGTGAGCCGCTTGATGGGCGCGTCCTCGGTCCACTCCAGCTCCTTCTCCAGGTGGACGACGGTGCCGACCGCCGGGCGGCTGGTGAAGGTGACCTTGTCGACGAGCGCGCGCATCAGCTGGATGCCGCGCCCGTCCTCGGCGTGCGGCTCGGCGTCGGCGAGCCCCTTGACGCTGCCGTCGAAGCCCTGACCGCGGTCGACGACCTCGATCACGCAGGCGGTCCCGTCGACGCCCGCGGACACCTCGTACTCGTCCGCGTCGGCCGCGTGGTCCAGGACGTTGGTGCAGGCCTCGGTCAGCGCCAGCTCGATGTCGGCGACGCAGTCGGGGCGCACGCCCAGCACCTCGAGGGAGTTCTTCAGGACGCGCCGGGCCACCGGCACCGACTGGTTGTCCCGCGGCAGCGCCAGCGTCAGCTTGAACTCCACAGCCGGACCTCTACCCCGCGGAGCGCAGCCGCACGCGGAAGTCCTCGATCACCGGATTGGCGAGCAGCACCTCCGCCATCGTGGTCGCCTGCTCGAGCGCGGCGGCCTCGTCGTCGGCCTCGAGCGACAGCTCGACGTGCTTGCCGATGCGCAGCGACTGCGCCGCGGGGAGCCCGAGCGAGGGCAGCGCGTTGAGCACGGCCTGCCCTGCGGGGTCGAGGATCTCGGGCTTGAGCATCACGTCGACGACGACATCGTGGACAGCCATGCGCAGAGGCTAGCGGCCCGGCTCCCCGGAGGGCGCCGGGCCGTGCGGCCTCCTGGGCGCGGCCTACGTGTAGGTGAAGACGAGCTTGCCCTCGGCCGTCGGTCCGCCGAGGAAGTTGCAGGACGCGATGACGAGCGTCATGGCCTTCTTGGTCTTGACCACGGCCTTCTCGGTCGCACCGGACTGGGCCAGCGCGGTCGGCGTCGTGGTGCCGGCGCCCGTGGCGAGCACCCGGCCCTTGTCGTCCATCACCGTGATGTCCCAGTCACCGTCGAAGTCGGTCAGGGTGACCGCGAGCGTGCCGGCGCCCGTCGTCTTGATCGTCTTGGTCGTGGTGCTCACGCCCTCGAAGGCGGGGTCGGCACAGCTGTTGGTGCCGTCGACGCCGTCGATGCCGACCAGCGGGAGCGGGATCGGCGCGTGCTGCATCGACCACTCCTCCACGATCGGCTTCGGCTTCGGCGGGGCCGCGAGCGCGGGGGCGAGGGCGCCGGCGGCGGCGACGGCCGCGAGGGCGACGGGCAGGACGAGGCGGATCGTCACGGGAGGACCTCCGGGTGCGGGGCGGATGTGCTCTTGCCCCGGACTTCGACACCGGGCCGCGACCTCCTGCCGCGACGACGACGAGGGCCCCCCGCGGCGCGCGCGGGAGGCCCTCGGTCCAGCAGGCTGCAGGCCTACTTGTACGTGAAGGTGTACGTGCCCTCGGCCGTGGGACCGCCCAGGAAGTTGCAGGACGCGATGACCAGGGTCATCGGCTTCTTGGTCTTGATGACGGCCTTCTCGGTCAGGCCGGTGCCGAGCGAGCTCGGGTCGGCGGTGGTCGTGCCGGCGCCGATGCCGAGGACGCGGCCCTTGTCGTCGGAGACGGTGATGTCCCAGTCGCCGGCGAAGTCGGTGAGGAC
>SCTD01000484.1 GCA_004299215.1 Frankiales bacterium
GGCACGCGCAGCCTGCTGATCCAGAGCGCGGCGAAGCCTGCGAGGAGGCCACCGACGAGGCCGCCGAGGAAGCCGGCGCCGACGAAGCCCGCGATGGCGCCGACGGTGAAGCCGGGTGCCAGGCCGGGCCTGTCGGCGATGGCGTACGCGATGTAGCCGGCGAGCGCAGGCACCAGGAAGCTGAACGCCAGCGCGCCGAGCTTGAAGAGCACCGCGCCGAGGTAGGTGGACAGGCCCCCGTCGGGGAGGTTCGCCAGCGAGTTCTCCAGGACGACGGCGTCCGCCACGTCGGTGATCTGGTAGCCGCCGAGCAGGAAGCCGAGGGCGATGAGCAGACCGCCGGCGGCGACGAACGGGATCATGTAGCTGACGCCGGTGAGCAGGATCTGCCGGAGACGGACGCCCCACGGGAGGTCGACGCTGCCGGTCTCGGCGGCCGCGGCAGCCGTCCCGGAGACGCGCGCTGCCGCCGGGTCGTCGGCGGCGCGGACCGCCTCGGCCACCATCGCGTCGGGCTCGTTGATGGCGCGCTTGACCCCGGAGGCGACGACGGGCTTGCCGGCGAACCTCTCCCGGTTCTTCACGCCCACGTCGGTGGCGAAGACGACGGCTGCGGCACCGGCGATGACGGCCGGCTCCAGCGGCGTGGAGCCGGACGATCCCTGCGTCTCGACGACCACGCGGACGCCCGCGCGCTCACCGGCGGCGATCAGGGCATCGGCCGCCATGTAGGTGTGCGCGATCCCGGTGGGGCAGGCGGTCACGGCGACCACGGTGCGCTGCGCGGGGGGCGCCGTCGCTGCGGGCGCAGGGGCCGCCGCGGCCGCTGCTGCCGGCGGGGCCACCGCGGCGCTGACCAGCGCGACGACCGCGTCGGCGTCGGCGGCGGCGCGGAGGGCAGCCGGGAAGTCGGGCTTCACCAGCGAGCGCGCCAGGGCCGAGAGCAGCTTCAGGTGCTCGCTGCCACCACCGGCCGGGGCGGCCAGCAGGAAGACCAGGTCAGCCGCGCCGTCCTTGGCGCCGAAGTCGGCGCCGGGGGCGAGCCGCGCGACCGCGAGCGTGGGCACGGAGACGTGCTCGGAGCGGCAGTGCGGGATCGCCAGGCCGCCGGGCAGGCCGGTCGCCGACTGCGCCTCGCGGGCCATCGCGTCGGCGTGCAGGCCGGCCGCGTCGGACGCGCGACCCGAGGCCACGACGAGCTCGACCAGGGCGCGGACGACCTCGTCGGAGGTCCGGCCGAGATCGGCGTCGAGGACGACGAGCTGGGGAGTGAGCAGGTCGGTCATGACGTGTCCTGTTCGACGGAGGGCTGGGTCAGGAGCGGTGTGTGGTGAGCGCGTGCACCTGGACGTCGCCGGCCCGGAGGTCGGCGGGGGTCGGCAGGGTGGAGCCGGGGAGGCCGGCGGCAGCAGCGCCGTGGGCCACCGCTGAACGGAGCCGGTCGGCGGGGTCCGCTCCGGCGAGGTCGGCGAGCAGGTAGCCGGCCAGCGCCGAGTCGCCGGCACCGACCGTGCTGAGCCGTCTGATGGCGGGCGGGCGGGCGACCCAGACGCCACCGCGGGTCGCGAGCACGGCTCCGGCGGCGCCCAGGGTGGCGAGCACGGCCTCCACGCCGCGGTCGACCAGGCCGGCGGCGGCAGCAGCGGCCGCGTCGACGTCGTCCTCGAGGTCGGCGCCCACGACGCCTGCCAGCTCGGCGAGCTCCTCGCCGTTCGGCTTGACCAGCTGCGGCAGGCGGGCGACGCCGTCGGCGAGCGTCGCCAGCAGCGGCGGACCGGAGGTGTCCACCGCCACGGCCGCACCGCTGGCCCGCAGCCGCCCGACGAGCTCGCCGTACCAGCCGTCCGGGACGCCAGGCGGCAGCGAGCCGGACAGGACGACCCAGCGCGCGCCGGCGGCCTCGCGCTCCAGGGTGGCCGAGAGCGCGGCGAGCTGCTCCGCGGACAGCGGCAGCCCGGGCTCGTTGACCTTGGTGGTGGTGCCGTCGGGCTCGGCGATCGTCAGGTTCACGCGCAGCCGTCCGGTCACCTCGACCGCGCGGTGCGGGATGCCCAGGTCGCGCAGTCCGATGACGAGCGGGTCGTCGTGCTCACCAGGCAGCACCGCCACGGCACTGCGGCCGGCGGACAGCACCACCCGGGCCACGTTGACGCCCTTGCCGGCGGGCACGCTGGTGGTGGCGACCGCACGCTGGACCCGGCCCCGCTCGAGCGGGCCGTCGAGGGTGACGGTGCGGTCCAGGCTCGGGTTGGCGGTCAGGGTGACGATCACGCGATCACGACCTCGACGTCGGCCTTGCGCAGTGCGCGGGCGTCCCGGTCGGCGATCCCGTCGTCGGTGACCAGCACGTCGACCGAAGCCGTCTCGGCGAACCGGACCAGGTCGTCACGGCCGAGCTTGGCGGAGTCGGCGAGGACGACCACGCGGCGGGCCGCGCCGACGAGCGCGCGCTTGACCGCGGCCTCGTCGGAGTTCGGCGTCGAGAGGCCGCGGGCGGGCGAGAAGGCGTTGGTGCCGACGAAGGCGACGTCGGCCCGGAGCTCGCCGAAGGCCCGCACGGTGTCCGGGCCGACGGCGGCCAGCGTGGTGCCGCGCACCTGGCCGCCGACGACGTGCAGGGTGATGCCGGCGACGCCGGCGAGCCGGGCCGCGATCGGCACGGCGTGGGTGACGACGACGAGCTGGCGGTCCGACGGCAGGAGCAGGGCCAGCCGGCCGGTGGTGGTGCCCGCGTCGAGCAGCACGCTGCCGCCGGCAGGGGGCAGGAAGGCGAGGGCCGCCTTGGCGATGAGGTCCTTCTGCGCCGCGGCGGTGCTGTCGCGATCGCCGAGGCCGGGCTCCACCGCGGCGACGACGGAGGTGGACACGGCGCCGCCGTGCACGCGGCGGAGCAGGCCGGCCCGCTCGAGCACGGCCAGGTCGCGGCGGACCGTCTCCGTCGTCACCCCGAAGCTGGCCGCCAGGTCGGCGACGGTGACCCGTCCGTGACGCGCGACGAGGCCGGCCACCGCCTGGTGCCGCTCCTCCGCGTACATCTGCTCACCGCCCGGTCGTGTTGGTCCGGCTGTTGTCTTGTGTTGTTCTACGCCCGAACGTCTTGACGTGTCAAGGGTCACCTCCGTACTGTCCTGACACGCGCCTGCAACCCCGACGAGCGGAGCCGGTCATGGACAGCGCACGCACCCTGCACGGCACACCGGTCGTCCCGGGAGTCGGGTACGGCCGGGTCGTCCGGCCCGCGCCTGCGCCGGACCTTCCTGCTGCACAGGAGGTCCCGGAGGCGGAGCGACCCGCGGAGGCCGCTCGCTTCTCGGCCGCGGCCGAGGCCGTCGCGGCGCGGCTGAGCGCCCGGTCGGCCGCCTCCAGCGGGGTCTCCGCCGAGGTGCTGCAGGCCACCGCCGGCCTGGCGCGCGACCGGGGGCTGCTCGCGACGGTGGCCGAGCGGATCGCAGCGGGTGCGGACGCGGTGCACGCCACGGCGGCTGCCGTCGACCAGTTCGCCGGGATGTTCCGCTCGATGGGTGGGCTGATGGCCGAGCGGGTCACCGACCTCCACGACATCCGCGACCGCGTCGTCGCCGAGCTCACCGGCCAGCCCGAGCCGGGCGTCCCCGTGCCGGACGAGCCGTCCGTCCTGGTGGCCGACGACCTGGCGCCGGCCGACACCGCCGGGCTGGACCCCGCGCTCGTGGTCGGCATCGCGACCCGGCTCGGCGGCCCGACCAGCCACACCGCGATCATCGCCCGCCAGCTGGGGATCCCTTGCGTGGTGGCCGTTCCCGGGGTCGACGAGCTCCCGGTCGGGGTCCTCGTGCTGGTCGACGGCGCCACCGGGGCGGTCGAGGTCGAGCCGGACGCGGCGGCCGCCGGGAAGGCCGTCAGGCAGGCCCGCGAGGAGCGCGCCGTCACGGACCGCTGGACCGGTCCCGGCCGGACCGCGGACGGCACCCGCGTCGAGGTGCTCGCGAACGTGCAGGACGGCGCGGGTGCGCGGGCCGCTGCCGGGGGCGCGGCCGAGGGTGCCGGCCTGTTCCGCACCGAGCTCTGCTTCCTCGGCGCCGAGGCCGAGCCGACCGTCGAGCAGCAGGCCGCGATCTACGCCGAGGTGCTCGCGGCCTTCCCCGGCCGCAAGGTGGTCGTGCGCACCCTCGACGCCGGCTCGGACAAGCCGCTCGCCTTCGCCGGCATGCCGGACGAGGCGAACCCCGCCCTCGGCGTCCGCGGCCTCCGGATCGCCCTCGACGACCCGGGCATCCTCGAGCGCCAGCTCGACGCGATCGCCCTCGCCGCCGAGCGCACCGGTGCCACGCCGTGGGTGATGGCCCCGATGGTCGCGACCGTCTCCGAGGCGCGCTTCTTCGCCGACCGGGCGCGCGCCCGCGGGCTGGTCCCCGGGGTGATGGTGGAGGTTCCGGCAGCCGCCCTGCTCGCGGAGCGCTTCCTGGCCGTCGTCGACTTCGTCTCGATCGGCACCAACGACCTGTCGCAGTACACGATGGCCGCCGACCGGCTCTCCCCCGGCCTCGCCGTGCTCACCGACCCGTGGCAGCCCGCGGTGCTGGCCCTGGTCGCCACGACCGCTCGCGCAGGGCTCGCGGCCGGCAAGCCGGTGGGCGTCTGCGGGGAGGCGGCGGCCGATCCGCTGCTCGCCTGCGTGCTCGTCGGGCTCGGCGTGACGTCCCTGTCCGCCGCCGCCGCGGCGGTCCCGGCGGTGGGCTCGGCCCTCGGGACGGTCAGCCTCGACGCCTGCCGCCGCGCGGCCGAGGCCGCGCTGGCGGCGGAGGACCCGGCCGCCGGTCGTACGGCCGCGCGAGCGGTCCTCGACGGGAGCTAGAGCGGGTAGCTGGCCTTGCCCTGGTAGGCGAAGCAGCGGCAGCGCGTGTCGTACGCCAGGTCGCGCACGGCGCCGGGCAGGAAGAACCGGCCCTGTCCCAGCCCGTTGCCGAAGCCGAAGGAGCTCTGCAGCCGCGGTCCCGCGGACTGCATGCCGGCCGCGACCTGCGGCCCGGTGAGCCCGCCGCCGGCGACGGCGGAGGAGACGATCAGCCGGAGGCCGTCGCAGAAGGCGTAGCCGACGGCCTCGGCCAGCCGCTTGCCCTCGAAGGTCTGCCCGCCCTTCTTCAGGATCGCCTTGCACTCGGTCTCACCAGGCCCCGTGTCGCCGGGGTCGCGGGCGTCCGTGACGTCCACCGATGGCGACCAACCGGCGCCGATCGAGCCGATCAGCTGCCGGGGAGGGGCGGTTCCCTCGAGCAGCGCGGCAGGGGTGAGGAAGGACGACAACGCGTAGCGCGGGCGGTAGCCCTGGTCCTCCGCCGCCAGCATGAAGCCGAGCAGCGCGCCGTCGGTCGAGATCACGTGCGTGACGCCGCGACCGCGGAACTGCAGCACCGCTGAGGACATCTCGGCGCCTTCCTTGAACGAGTAGACCTCGACGCCCGGGGCGCCGGCGGCCTCGACGCGCTTGCGGAGCAGGTCCACGATCCGCGAGGAGATCTCGTCGGTCTTGATGAGGATGCCGACCTTGGCCGTGCCCGGCACGGCCTCCCCGGTGGAGGCGTTCCAGCCGCCGAAGTAGCCCTGCGCCTTGAGCCGTGAGACGAGCACGGCGGCGAACGGGTCCCAGGTGGGCGCGACGGAGGTGATGAGGTACGGCGCGTAGGCCTGCGCGGCCTTCTGGTCGAGCGAGGCGACCGATGCGCTGAGCAGCGGCACCCGGGCCTTCGCGAAGCAGGACCGCAGGGCGGCGCCGTCCATCAGCGTCACCGGGTTGAGGAACGCGATGACCGGGCGGTCCTGGGTGAAGTAGGTGCACGTCGCCTGTGCGGTGGAGCTCGGGTCCTGCGCCGTCGCGATCGTCGCGTGGTCGCGGAAGACGATCTGCACCTTCCGGCCGAACAGGCCGCCGCGCCGGTTGAGCTCGGCGGCGACGGCCTTGGCCGTCCCCTCCTGGTCGCCGGCGTTGAGACCGTTGACGCCGACGGTCTCGAAGGCCTGCTGCACGTCCTTCTGCGTCGCGACGCCGATGTAGACCGTGCTCTTGTCCCAGCCGGGGCCCGTCTCGGGGATCGACGCGGCGGCGGGGCCGGCGGCCGGAGCGCCCGCTCCGCCCGCGCCGGCGCCCGGTGCCCCCGGTCCTGCGGCGGTGCCTCCGGAGGTGGCCGATCCGCCCGGCACGACCGCGCCGCCGGCTGTCGTCGGCGCCGCGGGGTCCCCGGCCGCGAGCGGCGCACTGCCGTCCACCGCGCGGGGGGCGCCGAGCCCGTCACCTCCGGGAACGCCTCCGGCCCCGAGGCTCGTGGTCCCCGGTCCGGCGCTCTGCACGGTGCTGCCGCAGGCGGTCACGGCAGCGGTCGCGAGCAGGGCGAGCAGGCACGCGGACATGCGGTTGCGCCTCATGCGCAACAGTCTGCGGACGCCGTCCGGTTCCGTCTGTGGAGCCAGGGCACACACTTCCCACCCGTCGACGGTGGCCGGGCACATGGTCCGACGCTCCGGCAGTGCGTCAGAGTGGTGCCGTGCCGGATGCCACCTCATGAGGGCCGTGCTCGTCGCCGCCCCGGGCTCCGTCGAGCTCGTCGAGCTGGCCGACCCGGCCCCCGCGCCGGACGGGGTGGTCGTGCAGGTCGCCGCCGTCGGCATCTGCGGAACCGACCTGCACATCGTCGACGGGCACGCGGGCCGGCTGCCCGTCGTACCCGGTCACGAGCTCGCCGGCACGGTCGTCGCCGTCGGCAGCGCGGTGCGCGCCCTGCGGGTCGGGGACCGGGTGGCGGTCGACCCCAACCTCCCCTGCCGAGCCTGTCGCTCGTGCCACGCCGGCCGGGGCAACCTCTGCCGCGACCTCGAGGCCCTCGGCGTGACGCAGCCCGGTGGCGCCGCGGAGCTCGTCGCGGCGCCCGCGTCGTCGTGCGTCGTGCTGCCCGAGGCCGTCGACCTGGAGGCCGCCGCGCTGGTCGAGCCGCTGTCCTGCGCGGTGCACGCCCTCGACGTCCTGGGCGCCCGGCCGGGCAGCAGCGTGCTCGTCTACGGCGCCGGGACCATGGGGCTGATGCTGCTGGAGCTGGTCAAGCGCAGCGGCGCTCTGACGGTCGACGTCGTCGACGTCAACCTCGAGAAGCTCCGCCGGGCAAGCGATCTCGGCTGCAGTCGTACGGCGACGTCGGCCGCCGAGCTCGACTGGCCCGAGGGCTGGGACGTGGTGGTGGACGCCACCGGGAGCGAGGCCGCCATCCGGGACGCCGTCTCCCGGGTGGCGGACGGGGGGACCTTCCTGCAGTTCGGCGTGAGCCGGCCGGACGTGGTCGTCCCGTTCTCCCCCTACGACGTCTACCGCCGCGAGATCACGATCACCGGCTCGATGGCGGTGCTGCACTCCTTCTCGCGCGCGGTCGACCTGCTGGCCGCCGGCGTCCTCGACCCGGCCGACGTCGTGACCGCCCGGGCGCCGCTGGCCGGCTACGCGGGCGCGCTCGAGGACTTTCGGGCCGGCGGCGGTC
>SCTD01000485.1 GCA_004299215.1 Frankiales bacterium
GGCAGTCGGGGCTGTGGGGGAGGAAGCACTCATGCCCTGGCTGACTCTCGCCATCGGTTCCAGGGGCGTAGAGGAGTCCGAGCGTGACGGCGGGCACCGAGCCGTCCAGTGGCTGCGGATGTTCGCCGAGGCAGTGAGGCTCGGCGACATTCGCGAGACATTCTCCTATGGAGTGCCGCTTGACGTGGCCATGCAGATGCGACTACCGAACCAGAAGCCTTGACTCGCAGGGTGCGGGAACGGCTGCGGGCGACTGGACGAGCAGTAGCAGCGGCCGCGTCGTGCAGCGTCCTAACGTAGTCATGCCCTGACGCGCCAGCCCTTGCATCCGCTGAGACTGACCCTCGACGGCCACTCAGCCCTCGGTCGCGGATCCACGCCCAGCGGTGCCGGACTGACGACTCGCGCACTGATCTCGCCGCCGCCGTTGATGCGGACGCTCCTCGCGTCGCTGTCGTACGTCCACCCCTCAGAGCAAGGGCGCAGGCGCTGCCCCGTCTCCCAGGAGACGCCGATGAACCAGCCGGGACAGCCCGTCGAGTAGCAGCGCAGCCGGGCACCCGTCGTCCGGCCCTCGATGAGCCCGCTGCGGGAGTAGACGACCAGACCCTCCTCGACCTTGCCTTCGAGCGTCAGAGGGAACTCCTCCGACCAGTTGCCGGGGCTGAGGAGATGTAGCCGATGGGTCTCGAAGGGGTCCATGGCGCGGACCGTAACGATCAAGAGACCGGCCCGCAGTTCGACAGGGCAGTCCGACGGCCCGCACGCTCAGCGAGGTGCGTCCCGCAGGGCGCGCCGCTGAGGTGCGGCGAACTGCAGGTGAGCGTCGTCGTGGGGTGGAGGTCTCCGCCGAAGGCGGGGACCGTGGGCGGGGGCGTGGCGGCGAGGCGTCGAGTGCATCCGGTGGTCGGCTTCACGGCTGAGGTTGACGCAAGGTTGACGCACGTCGGGCGGCCTGTCGGCACGCTCGGACCCCTGGTGTTGGTTAAAGCACGCTCAGGTTTGGCAAACAACGCCCGACCTGCACGCTTGACCCTTCCGTCGTGGAGTTCCGCTTCAACGTGTAGCGCGCGGTAAAACCGCAGGTCAGACGGGTTGTAGGCCCCTCTAGTCCGCAGAAAGTCCGCAAGAAGTTGGATCTTGTACGCCCAGGACGGCCGTCATGAGGCCTGCCGCGGCCTGCCGAGTCCGGTCCTCGGCCGTGGACCAGAGGTGGGCGTAGGTGTTCAGCGTCGTGGTCGCGCGGGCGTGGCCGAGCGCCCGTTGGACGGTCACGACGTCGCAGCCGGCGGCGATGAGCGCGGACGCGTAGAAGTGCCTGAGGTCGTGCAGGGTGACGCCGGTGACACCCGCCCGGCTGCAGGCGCTGCGCCACTGGTGGCCGACGGTGTTCTGGTGCGGCGGGTCGGCGCTCTTGCCGGCGAACAGCCAGCTGTCGGGGTCGTCGCCGGCGTGGCGCTGGATGTGCAGCGCGAGCTGCGCCAGCAGCTCCTCCGGCAGGTAGACCACCCGCTCGCTGCGGTACTTCGGGGCCGGATCTCGACCGTGCCGCGGCCCGCGCGCTGCACCTGCCGCCGGATGCGGAGGCTGCGGTGCAGGAAGTCGATGTCGCCGACCTGGACGGCAGCGGCCTCGCCGAGCCGCAGCCCGGCGAAGGCGGCCAGGGCGAACAGGACGGCGAAGCGGTCGTCGGCTGCGTCGAGGATGGCGCGGACCTGCCGGGGTGAGGCGACGGTGATCCAGTGCTCCGGCTTCCCGACGCGGGGGAGGGCCAGCCCTTGGCTGGGGTCGAGGGCGATCACGCGGTCGCGGACGGCGCCGCGAAGGACGGCCCGCACGTTGTTGGTACGGGTGCGGATGGTGCCGGGCTTGAGGCCGGCGTCGGTCATGATCCTGACCCACTGCTCGAGGTGGGAGCGGCGCAGCCGGTTCAGTGGGACCTCACCGAAGGTGACCGTGCGGGCTGAGAGGTCCATAGCCTTCTCGGTGGTGGACTCCCAGACCTGGCGGCTCGCCCACTCGCGGTAGAAGGCCGGCCGCATCACCTTCGCGTGCCGCGACGGCAGACCAGGACGCGAGGTGAAGGGTCGTGAGTGATCCGCTGGGCAACCCCAGAACAGCCACCCGGAACCCCAAAGTAGGCGGCGGGGTTGGCAGGGCATAGACGATCCGCTATAGGCTGGTGGCATGGACGCCGCCGCCCTGCTCCGCTGCGCTCGGGTGGCGGCTGGCCTGTCCCAGAGCGAGCTGGCGCGCTCGGCAGGGGTGGCGCAGAGCGTCATCAGCGTCTACGAGAACGGGCGGCGCGAGCCGTCGTTGCCGCAGCTCGAGCGCCTGGTCGAGGCGACCGGCCACCGGCTCAGCGTCGACCTCCAGCCCGGAGGTGCCGTGCGGGGACTGCCCGACACGCCCCTGGGGCGTCGGGTGCGGCGGCGGCGGGCGGCCCTCCTGCAGGCGGTCCAGGCCGCTGGGGCCGGCAACCTGCGGGTCTTCGGCAGCGTCGCCCGCGGCGACGCCCGTCCCGACAGCGACGTGGACTTGCTCGTGGACATGCCCGCGGGGGCTGGTCTGTTCGCGCTGCAGGCTCTCGAGGGTGAGCTGCGCCGGATCCTTGAGGTCGACGTCGACCTGGCGCCGGCCGACAGCCTCAAGCCGCGGGTGCGTGCCGAGGTCGAGCGAGAAGCGGTTCCGGTGTGAG
>SCTD01000486.1 GCA_004299215.1 Frankiales bacterium
GGTGGTCCTCGTCGCCGGGGGCGCGATCGACCCGGACGCCAACGCGCAGGTCGCGGCGACGGCGCGGCTGCTGCTCGAGGCGGGGGAGCGGCCCACGGTGGACGTGGCCTTCGCCTCGACCGCGCGCCCGGGGGTGGGCGCTGCGCTGGAAAGGCTTGTCTCGCAGGGTGTCTCGCGAGTCGCCGTGGCGCGCTTCTTCCTGGGGCCGGGCTACCTGCCACAGCTGGTCCAGAAGCAGGCACGGGCCGTGCAGGGTGTCGACGTGCTGATGAGCGAACCGCTCGGCGCGTCCGACGAGCTGGCCGGCGTCGTCCTCGAGCGCGTCGACGAGGCGCTCCGGGGTGATGTGCGGATGAACTGCGACGTCTGCCTCTACCGCACGCCCATGCCGGGGCTGGAGCACCTGGTGGGAGCTCCCCAGGAGCCGCACAGCCACCCGGACGACCCGCCCGTGTGACGCGCCTGCCACGATGATCGAGCAGGAGTCGCAGCGCGCTCCGTCGAAGGCATCCGGGACGCCACCACGAGGGCAGGAGCCCGCATGACGACGTACCTGGTCACCGGAGGAACCGGCTTCCTCGGCCGCCGGCTGCTCGAGCGCCTGGCGCGCCGGGCCGACGCCGAGGTCTTCGTGCTGGTCCGCAAGGGCTCGCTGGCCCGCCTGCAGGCGGCGACGGCGCAGCTCGAGGGCGGCGATCGCATCGTCGCCGTCGTCGGCGACCTGTCCGCGGACGACCTGGGCATCAAGGCCGCCGACCGCAAGCGGCTCACCGGTGTCGACCACGTCGTGCACCTCGCCGCGCTCTACGACATGACCGCGGACGACGAGCGCAACCGGCAGGTCAACGTCGAGGGCACGCGGCGCGTGGTGGAGCTTGCCGAGGCCGTGGGCGCGAAGCGCTTCCACCACGTGAGCTCCGTCGCCGTCGCCGGCGAGCACAAGGGCAGGTTCACCGAGGCGATGTTCGCCGAGGGCCAGCACCTCCCGTCGCCGTACCACGCGACGAAGTACGAGGCCGAGCGCATCGTGCGCGAGCAGGCGCAGATGCCCTGGCGCGTCTACCGGCCCGCCGTCGTCGTCGGCGACAGCCGCACCGGCGAGATGGACAAGGTCGACGGCCCCTACTACCTCTTCCCGACCCTCGCCGGCATCGGCGACCTGCCCGCCGCCGGCCTGCTGCCGCTGGTCGGCCCGGACCTCGGCTCGACCAACGTCGTGCCGGTCGACTACGTCGCCGACGCCATGGACGCGCTCATCCACGCCGACGGGCTCGACGGCCGGGCGTTCCACCTGGTGCACCCCCGCCCGCAGAAGCTGATCGGCGTCTACAACGCGCTGGCCGACGCCGCCGGCGCCCCCAAGATCCGCCTGGGTCTGGACAAGCGGCTGTTCGCCCCCGCGGCGCTCGGCCTCGCGCTGGCCGGACGCGTGCCCGGCGTGACCGGTGCCCGCGACCTCCTGCTCGCGCGGCTCGGCATCCCGCCCGAGGTGCTGCCCCACATGACCTTCGAGCCGGAGTTCTCCGCCGTGGCGACCCGCCAGGAGCTGAGCCGGCTGGGAGTGGCTGCGCCTCCGGAGCTCTCGACGTACGCCCAGCGGCTCTGGGACTACTGGGCCGCGCACCTCGACCCGTACAAGGCACGCCGCAAGCGCGCGGGCGGCGTCCTCGCCGGCCGCACCGTCGCGGTCACCGGCGCGAGCTCCGGCATCGGGCGCGAGGTCGCGCTGAAGGTCGCCGAGCGCGGCGGCGTCCCGTTGCTGCTGGCCCGGCGGACCGAGGAGCTCGAGAAGGTCAGGGACGAGATCGAGGAGCGGGGCGGGCACGCCGCCGTCTACTCCGTCGACCTCACCAGCGCCGAGTCGATCGACGCCTGCGTCAAGGCGATGCTCGCCGACCACGACGGCGTCGACATGCTGGTCAACAACGCCGGTCGCTC
>SCTD01000487.1 GCA_004299215.1 Frankiales bacterium
CCGCGACGGGGGTGTCGCCGGCGCGCCCGCCGGCGACCAGCGCCGCGCAGGCGGCGCTCAGCCGGCCGACCGACATCAGCAGCACCAGCGTCCCGCCCAGCCGGGCGAGCGCGTCCCAGTCGACGGTGCAGCCCGGGTCGCCCGGCGGCAGGTGCGCGCTGACGACGGCGAAGGACTGCGTGACGCCGCGCGCGGTGACCGGGATGCCGGCGTACGTGGGACCGGCCAGCGCGCTGGACAGCCCCGGGACGACCTCGAACGGCACCCCCGCCTCGACGCAGGCCGCGATCTCCTCCATGCCGCGGGCGAAGACGTGCACGTCGCCGCCCTTGAGCCGGACGACCCGCTTGCCCTCGCGCGCCTTCTGCACCAGCAGCCACTCGATGTCGCGCTGGTGCCAGGAGGAGCCGCCCGGGGTCTTGCCGACCTCGACGACCTCGACGCCCTCGGGCACCTCGACGACGGGCGCGAGCCGGTCGCGCACGACCACGTCGGCACCCGCGACGAGGCGACGGGCCTTGACGGTCAGCAGGTCCGGGTCGCCCGGCCCGCCGCCGACGATGGCGACGGAGCCGGCGGCCTGCCGGGAGCGGCGCAGCGGGAGGTCCCCGGTCTGCAGCGACAGGGCGAGGGCGTCGCGCAGGGCGACCGCCCGACGCGGGTCACCGCCGGCGGTGACGGACACGACGACGTCGTCCACCCGGGACACGGCCGGCACCCAGGCGGCGGATGCCGCGGCGTCGTCGGCTCGTACGCACCAGACCCGGCGCTCGTCGCAGGCCTTCGCGACCTCGTCGTCGACGACACCGGTGCAGGCCAGCACGAGCCAGGCGTCGTCGACGTCGTCGGGGCGGAACTCGCGCCGCTCGACCGGGACGTCCGGGAAGCCGTCGGCCACGTCGGGCGCGACCACCCGGACGTCGGCGTCGCCGAGCGACCGGACCCGCCGGGCGGCGACGGCGCCGGCGCCGACGACGAGCACCCGGCGACCGGTGAGGTCCAGGTGCAGGGGGTAGCGGCTCACCCTCCTAGTGTCGCGCCACGAGCAGGCCGCGACGGCGCAGCACCCGGCGCTCGAGCGGCGCGAAGAGCAGCAGCTCCACGGCGATCCCGACCACGAGGATCCCGAGGATGCCGGCGAACACCAGCGACATGTCCTGCAGGAAGCGGCCCTCCTCCAGCAGCTGGCCGAGGCCGGTCCCGAGCTCGGGCGACTTCACGATCAGCTCGGCCGCCATCAGCGACCGCCACGAGAAGGCCCAGCCCTGGCGGAGGCCGCCGACGTAGCCGGGCAGCGCCGCCGGCAGCAGCACGAAGCGCGCAGCCGACAGCCCGCGCGCGCCGAGCACCCGCCCGACCCGGCTGTAGAGCGGCGGCACCTGATCGATGCCCGAGACCATGCCGTTCGCGATCGACGGCACCGCGCCGAGCAGCACGACGGCGTAGATGGCGGCGTTCCCGATGCCGAAGAAGATGATGGCTGCCGGTACCCAGGCCACCGAGGGCAGCGACTGCAGCCCGCTGACCAGCGGTCCGATCCCCCGTCGCACCGCGCGCACCCGCGCGATGAGGAGCCCCAGCGGGGTGCCGATGGCGAGCGCCACGAGGAAGCCGAGGCCGCCGCGGGACAGGCTCACCCCCATCGCCTCCAGGAGCGTCCCGTCACCGATCTGCTCGGCCAGCTTCAGGCCGACGTCGGCGGGCGACGGGAGGGCGTAGGTCGGCTTGACGCCGGAGCGGTACGCGAGCTCCCACACACCGAGCAGCCCCACGATCGCCACGACCGGCGGCCAGGCTGCGGACAGCAGCCGGCGCCCGCGGGCCGGTCGCACCTCGGGGGTCGACTCGAGCGCGTCGAGGCCGGCCTCGAGCGAGGCCAGGTCGCGGTCAGCGGTCGCGGCGGTCATGCGCCCGCTCCGTGCCGGCGGATCTCGTTGCGCAGATCGGCGGTGATCTCGACCGAGAGGGTCGCCACCTCGGGCGACTCGATGCGCCGTGGGTGGTCGATGCCGACGGTGTACTCCTTGGCGACCCGCCCCGGGCGGGAGGACAGCAGCACCACGCGGTCGCCGAGGCGCACCGCCTCGCGGACGTTGTGCGTGACGAAGACGACGGTCAGCGACTGGGACTCGCGGATGCGCACCAGCTCCTCGTGGAGCACGTCCCGGGTGATGGCGTCCAGGGCGGCGAACGGCTCGTCCATGAGCAGCACGTGGCTGTCCTGGGCGAGGCAGCGAGCCATCGCCACCCGCTGCCGCATGCCGCCGGACAGCTCGTGCGGGCGCTTCCCGCCGGCGTCCTGCAGCCGCACCAGGGTCAGCAGCTCACGGGCGCGCTCGCGGCGCTCGCGCTTGGCGACGCCACGCAGGCGCAGCGCGAGCTCGACGTTCTGCGCCGCGGTCAGCCAGGGCAGCAGGGCGGGCTCCTGGAACATCAGGGCGGCACGCCCCCCGGGAACGCTCACCGTGCCGGCCGTGGGCCGGTCCAGCCCGGCGACGAGGTTGAGCAGGGTGCTCTTGCCGCAGCCGGATGCGCCCAGCAGGCAGACGAACTCGGCGGGCGCCACGTCGAGGCTGACGTCGTCGAGGATCAGCGGGCCGTCACCGAAGCGCTTGGTGACCCCGGCGATCCGCACGGCCGGCCCGGGTGGGCGGACGGCGTCATGGACCGGGATGGGCTGCATCAGCGTCATCGCCCTGCCCCGTCCGGGCCGAGGCCGGCGTCGTCGACGTCGCGGCCGAGCACCGCCCGCAGCAGGCTCAGGTCGTAGATGCCGGTGAGGTCGGCCTCGGGCACGAGGCCGGTGGCGAAGGCGTTCTCGGCGCTGCGACGCAGCGCCGAGA
>SCTD01000488.1 GCA_004299215.1 Frankiales bacterium
CTGAAGGCGGTGAGGATCACCACCGGCGCGATGCGGGCCGCGACGATCTGCTCGGCGGCGGACAGCCCGTCCAGCACCGGCATCTTGACGTCGAGCACGACGAGATCGGGTCGCAGCTCGGTCGCCAGGCGTACGGCGGTCTGCCCGTCGCCGGCCTGTCCCACGACGGCGTAGCCGTCCTCCTCGAGCATCTCGACGAGGTCCATCCGGATGAGCGCCTCGTCCTCGGCCACGAGCACCCGCAGGGGCTGCCGGGCTCTGGTCACGGGCTCCTCCTGCGGTGCGGTGCGGGCTGCCGACGCTACCGCCGCACGCCCGTTGATCAGCAGGTTGTGGCGCGTCGTGCGGCACCGTGCCCTCGGTGGGATTCGAACCCACACTGGCGGGTGTTTGAGACCCGGGCCTCTGCCGATTGGGCTACGAGGGCGCGGTCGCGAGCGTAGTGGTCACAGGGACGCCACGCGTGGGGCGGGATGTGGCCAATGTCCGGTTTGCCGTGGTTGGGTCACTCGGACGCCGCATCCAGGTCCCCCGGACGGGCGTCGACCTCATCTCCCAGACCCTGACCCCAGCCCGAGGAGCCGACATGCGCGCCCTGCGCCGCCTGATCGTCCTGCTGACGACCGTCCTGGCGTTCACCACCGTGACCGTCTCGCCCGCGGCCGCGGTCGGTGACGACTACCCCTGGCGGCTCGACTCCACGTGGAGCGCCGACCGCTGGGGCTTCACCAAGCGGCAGTGCGTCAGCTTCGTCGCCTGGCGCATGGCTCAGCGCGGCCACCCGCTGAGCAACGCCACCCAGCGCTGGGGCAGCGCCCACAACTGGGACGACGCCGCGCGCCGGCTCGGCTACGGCATCGGCACCAAGCCGGTGCCCGGCTCGATCGCGCACTGGAACCCGTACGAGCGCGCAGCGTGGTACGCGAACGGCTCCCGCACGGCGAACGGCTGGCTCACCGCCGGCGGGTACGGCCACGTCGGCTACGTGCAGGGCGTCTACAGCGACGGCTCGGTCTCGGTGGTGCAGTACAACCTGAGCGGGAACCGGGCGTACTCCACGACCCGGGTGAAGGCTCCCCGCTACCTCTACGTCAGCGTCGCGACTCCGCGCTAGCCCCTCCAGCCGCGATCCCGCTGATCACGCGGGACCCGCCGGCGTGTCACCGCGTGATCATCGGGATCGTGGCGGGACGGCGGCGGCGGGGGCGCAGCGGCGGGGGCGTAGCGGCGCAGCGCGCGACCCTCAGATCGGGGCGACGTCCGTGGACCGGCGGCCGTAGTTCGGGTGCGGGGGCACCGGGCTGCCGAGCCGGTGCACGCGCATCGCGTTGGTGGAGCCGCTCGTCGCCGGCGGGCTGCCGGCGACGATCGTGACGTACTCCCCCGGCTGCATCCGGCCCAGCTCCAGCATCGCGCTGTCGACCTGGCGGACCATGTCGTCGGTGTGGTCGACAGCGGGCACCAGGAAGGTCTCCACGCCCCAGGTCAGGGTCAGCTGGCTGCGCACCTCGGGCACGGGGGTGAAGGCCAGCAGCGGGATCGGCGAGCGGTGCTCGGCGAGCAGCCGCGCGGTGGCGCCGCTCTGGGTGAAGGCCACCAGGGCGCTCGCGCCGACGGTGGCGCCGACGCTGGCCGCCGCACGGGCGATGGCACCGCTGATGGTGGTCGGCTCGGCCAGCACGCGGGGCACGCGCGTGAGGTCCTCCTCGGCGGCCACGATGATCCGGGCCATCGTGGCGACCGACTCGACGGGGTAGCGGCCGACGCTCGTCTCACCGGACAGCATCACCGCGTCGGCGCCGTCGAGGACGGCGTTCGCCACGTCGCTGGCCTCGGCCCGGGTCGGCCGCGACGCACCCACCATCGAGTCGAGCATCTGCGTGGCGACGATGACCGGCTTGGACTTCTCCCGGGCCGCCTGCACCGCGCGCTTCTGCACGAGGGGAACCCGCTCCAGCGGCATCTCGACGCCGAGGTCGCCGCGGGCGACCATCAGCCCGTCGAAGGCGTCGACGATCTGCTCGAGGTTGTCGACCGCCTGCGGCTTCTCGATCTTGGCCAGGACAGGCAGCCGGTGACCGCCGACCTCGTCCATGATCTCGTGCACCCGCTTGATGTCTGCCGCCGTCCGCACGAACGACAGGGCGACCATGTCGGCACGCAGGCCCAGGGCGAAGCGCAGGTCCTCCTCGTCCTTCTCCGACAGCGCCGGCACGCTGACGCCGATGCCGGGCAGGGAGAGCCCCTTGGAGTTGCTCACCGGCCCGCCCTCGGTGACGACCAGCCGGACGTCGGGGCCGTCGACACCCACGACCCGCAGCCCGACCCGACCGTCGTCCACGAGCAGCCGGTCGCCGACGGCGACGTCGTCCGCCAGCCCCGTGTAGGTCGTGGAGACCCGGTCGTGGTCGCCCGGGACGTCCTCGGTCGTGATGGTGACGGTCTCGCCGGTCGCCCAGACGACCGGCCCCTCCGCGAAGGTGCCGAGCCGGATCTTGGGGCCCTGCAGGTCGACGAGGACCCCCACGCCGCGGCCGGACTCGTCGGAGGCCTGGCGCACCCAGGTGTAGGCCTGCGCGTGCTGCTCGTGGCTGCCGTGGCTGAAGTTCAGGCGGGCGACGTCCATGCCGGCGTAGACGAGCCCGCGGATGCCCTCGAAGGAGTGCGTGGCGGGACCCAGCGTGCAGACGATCTTGGCGCGGCGCTTCACCAGGCCAGGCTATGGGCTACCGGGAGGTAGGCGTCACCGGCGCCGGGAGCAGCGTGTCGCCGCACAGGTGCCGGTCCACGGCGGCAGCCGCGGCGCGACCCTCCGCGATGGCCCAGACGATGAGCGACTGGCCGCGGCCCATGTCACCGGCGACGAACACGCCCGGCACGGTCGTCTGCCAGGAGTCGTCGCGCGCGACGTTGCCGCGACCGTCGAGCGCCACGCCGAGCGCCTCGAGCAGACCGGTCTGCTGCGGCCCGGTGAAGCCCATGGCGAGGGTCACCAGCTGCGCCGGCAGGACCCGCTCGCTGCCCGCGACCGGCTCGAAGCGTCCGTCGACCATCTCCACGTCGACGAGCTCGAGGCCGGTCACGGCGCCGTCCTCGCCCACGAAGCGCTGGGTGTTGACGGAGAACATGCGCTCGCCGCCCTCCTCGTGCGCGCTGCTCGTGCGGTAGACCAGCGGCCAGGTCGGCCACGGGGTCGACTCCGGCCGCTCCTGCGGCGGGCGGGGCAGGATCTCGAGCTGGGTGATGGACCGCGCACCCTGCCGGATCGCGGTGCCGAGGCAGTCCGCCCCGGTGTCGCCGCCGCCGATGATGACGACGTCCTTGCCCTCGGCGGAGATCGGCGTCTGCTCGAGATCGCCCTCCTGGACGCGGTTCGACGGCACGAGGTAGTCCATGGCGAGGTGGATGCCGGCGAGCTCGCGACCGGG
>SCTD01000489.1 GCA_004299215.1 Frankiales bacterium
GGCCCGGCTCACCGGCTGGCGCATCGACATCCGCAGCGACACCGCCGACGCGCCCGTGCCCCCGGAGTCGTGAGCGCGGTAGAGTCGACCTCGGCTCGCCACCCGGGTCCGCAGCGCACATGCGTGGGCTGCCGGGCGAAGGCGGCGAAGGCCACCCTGCTGCGTGTCGTCGAGATCGAGGGCCTCCTGGTCCCCGATCCCGCCGGACGGCTGCCGGGACGAGGGGCCTCCGTGCACCTCGACCCCCGGTGCGTCGACCTCGCCGAGAAGCGGCGGGCGTTCCCCCGGGCCCTGCGCCTGGCCGGACCGCTCGACGTGACTCCGGTGAGGGAGCACGTGGCGGCATCACCGAACCCCGACAGAAGCGGATCTCCTCGATGAGCACTCGATGAGCCAGTCCCGATGAGCACGCCCATGCAGTAACCCCTCGGCGCGGGAACGACCCGGGCCACGCGAAGGAGCACAGTGCCCGGAAAAGCCCGCGTCCACGAGCTCGCCAAAGAGCTCGGGATGGACAGCAAGAGCGTTCTGACCTGGTTGAAGGAGAACGGCGAGTTCGTCAAGTCCGCCTCCTCCACCGTCGAGGCCCCCGTCGCGCGCAAGCTGCGCGAGGCCTTCCCCGCCGCCCCGGCCGCCGCCGAGAAGCCGGCATCCGCCAAGAAGGCGCCCGCCAAGAAGGCCGCAGCAGCCGCTGCCGAGCCTGAGGCACCTGCCGCGCCCGCCCCCACCCCGCAGCCGACCGCTGCGCCGGCCTCGCCCGCCGCTCCGAGCGGGCTGCCGCCGCGCCCGGCCACGCCCGGCCCGCGGCCCGGCAACAACCCCTACAGCTCACCGGTGGACACCCCTGTGGTGCCGATGCCGCCGCGCCCGCCGGCAGCTCGCCCCGGTCCCGCGTCGCCCGGCATGCCGCCGCGTCCGGGCGCGCCGTCGCCGAGCTCCATGCCTCGTCCGGGTGCCACGCCCGGCATGCCGCCGCGGCCCGCTGCGGCGCGTCCCGGCCCGGCCGGCCCGCGTCCGGGTCCCGGCATGTTCCCGCCCCGTCCGGCAGGTCCCGGCGGCCCCGGCGGTCCCCGTCCCGGTCCCGGCATGTTCCCGCCCCGCACCGGCGGTCCGGGCGCGCGCCCGGGCATGCCCGGAGCGGGTCGACCCGGTGGCGGCCCTGGCGGTCGTCCCGGCGGGGGCGGTCCCGGTGGCCCCGGTGGCGGTGGCGGCGGCTTCGCCGGGCGTCCCGGTGGCTTCGGCGGACGTCCTGGTGGTCCGCGCGGTGGCGCGGGCCGCGGTGGTCCCACGCCCGGTGCCTTCGGTCGCGGCCCCGGTGGCCGTCCGACCCGTGGGCGCAAGAGCAAGAAGCAGCGGCGTCAGGAGTTCGACAACCTCGCGGCGCCGACGATGGGCGGTGGCATCGCCCGCGGCAACGGCGAGAAGGTCCGCCTGACCCGCGGCGCGTCGCTGGCCGACTTCGCCGACAAGATCAACGCCAACCCCGGCTCGCTGGTCCAGGTGGCCTTCACCGAGCTCGGCGAGATGGTCACGGCGACCCAGTCGTGCACCGACGAGACGCTGCTGCTGCTCGCCGACCACCTCGGCTACGACGTCACCATCGTCAGCCCGGAGGAGGAGGACGCCGAGCTGCTCGACCGCTTCGACCTCACCTTCGGCGGCGACTACGACGAGGAGGCCGACCTGGTCTCCCGCCCGCCGGTCGTCACGATCATGGGTCACGTCGACCACGGCAAGACCAAGCTCCTCGATGCCATCCGCAACACCGACGTCGTCAAGGGCGAGGCCGGCGGCATCACCCAGCACATCGGCGCCTACCAGGTGCACCACCCCGTCGAGGGCGGCGTGCGCGAGCTGACCTTCATCGACACCCCGGGTCACGAGGCGTTCACCGCCATGCGCGCCCGCGGTGCGAAGGTCACCGACATCGCCGTGCTCGTCGTGGCGGCCGACGACGGCGTGAAGCCGCAGACCATCGAGGCGCTCAACCACGCGCAGGCGGCCGACGTCCCGATCGTCGTCGCGGTCAACAAGGTCGACAAGGAGGGCGCCGACCCGGCCAAGGTCCGCGGTCAGCTCACCGAGTACGGCCTGGTGGCCGAGGAGTACGGCGGCACGACGATGTTCGTCGACGTGTCCGCCAAGACCGGCACCGGCCTCGAGGAGCTCCTCGACGCCATCCTGCTGACCACCGACGCCGCCCTCGAGCTGCTCGAGGACGCGTCCGTCCCGGCGCAGGGCGTCGCGATCGAGGCCCGGCTCGACAAGGGCCGCGGCTCGGTCGCGACCGTCCTGGTCCAGCGCGGAACGCTGCGGGTCGGCGACTCGATCGTCGCCGGTGACGCCTTCGGTCGCGTGCGCGCCATGCTCAACGAGCGCGGCGAGAACGTGCAGGAGGCCACCCCGGGCCAGCCGGTCCAGGTGCTGGGCTTCACCAGCGTCCCCGGCGCCGGTGACAACTTCCTCGTCGTCGGCGAGGACCGCGTCGCCCGCCAGATCGCCGAGCAGCGGGCCGCCCGCGAGCGCAACGCCATGCTCGCCCAGGTCCGTGGCCGGCCCACGCTGGAGTCGCTGTTCGACCGGCTCAAGGAGGGTGAGAACACCCAGCTCAACCTCATCCTCAAGGGCGACGTCAGCGGTTCCGTCGAGGCCGTCGAGGACGCGCTGCTCAAGATCGAGATCGACCCCGAGGTCTCGCTCCGGATCATCCACCGCGGCGTCGGCGCCATCACGGAGAACGACGTCACGCTGGCCTCGGCCTCCGACGCCGTCATCCTCGGCTTCAACGTCCGGGCCGAGGGCAACGCCCGCGACCTGGCCGACCGCGAGGGCGTGGACGTCCGCTACTACTCGGTCATCTACGCCGCGATCGAGGACGTCGAGGCTGCTCTCAAGGGCATGCTCAAGCCGGAGTACGAGGAGATCCAGCTCGGCACCGCCGAGGTCCGCGAGGTCTTCCGCGTACCGAAGATCGGCAACATCGCCGGCTCGATCGTGCGCAGCGGGCTGATCCGCCGGAACAGCAAGGCCCGGCTGCTGCGCGACGGGGTCGTCGTCAAGGACGACCTGACCGTCGAGTCGCTGCGTCGCTTCAAGGACGACGCGACCGAGGTCCGCGAAGGGTACGAGTGCGGTATCGGTCTCGGGAAGTTCAACGACATCAAGGTCGGCGACATCATCGAGACCTGGGAGATGCGGGAGATCCCGCGGACCTAGGCCGCCTCCGGTCGGCAGAAGGTCCTTGGGCCTGGGCGGCTCGTACCTCGCCGCCTTCTACGGCCCTACAGACCTTCCGCCGACCCTCGGCTCTCCCCGCGTGCCCTCGGGCCGTGGGGGAGCCGGGGGGTCGCCCTGCTCGGCACCACGACTCTCACGGGGGGTGACATGTTCATCGGATCCCTTGCACTGGATCTGCTCTTGGGGGACGTGCACTCGCTGAAGGAGAAGCGGTCGGTGGTGCGGCCGATCGTGGCGGAGCTCCGGCGCAGGCACGAGGTGTCGGCTGCTGAGGCCGGGCACCTGGACCTGCACCGGCGCACGCTGATCGGGGTGGCGGTCGTTTCGGCGGACGCGCACCACTGCCGGGAGGTGCTGACCGCCTGCGAGCGGCTGGTCGCCGACCGGCCCGACGTCGAGGTTCTCTCGGCCCACACCCAGCTCTACAAGGAAGAGGACGAGTAATGGTGGACGTCGCGCGGGCCCGCAAGCTCGCCGTACGCATCCGCGAGGTGGTCTCCATGACCCTCGAGACGCAGGTCAAGGACCCGCGCCTGGGCATGGTGACGATCACCGACGCGAAGGTGACCCCCGACCTGCGCGAGGCGACGCTCTACTACACCGTCTACGGCACCGACGAGGAGCGGCAGAGCAGCGCGATGGCCCTCGAATCGGCCAAGGGCGTGCTCCGCAAGACGGTCGGCCAGCAGACCGGGGTGCGCTACACGCCCTCCCTCACCTTCATCGCCGACGTGGTCCCCGAGACCGCCGGCAAGATCGAGGAGCTGCTCGCGCAGGCGCGGGCCGAGGACGCCCGGGTGCACTCCATCGCCGAGACCGCGCAGCCGGCCGGGGCTG
>SCTD01000490.1 GCA_004299215.1 Frankiales bacterium
CCCGGCGGCACGTCGGCCGTGGCCGTCCACGTCCCCCGTCCGGGCCCGCCCTCGGTCGCCGTCGCGAAGCCCTCCGCGACCAGGTCCGGTCCCTGCCGCAGCTGCCAGGACACCGTCGCCTCGAAGACCGTCGCGGTCCCGCCGAACTCCCCGCTCAGCACCGACCCGTCGGGGACGTCGAGCCACACCGGGCCGAGCACCTCGTACGACGGTCCGCGCGAGATCGGCGTCGACGCGTCCGCCGATCCCCACAGCGTCTCGACAGGCTCCCCCTCGACCAGCAGCCGGACGGCGGTCAGCGCCGGGTCGGCTGCGGTCACGGTGTGCACCAGCTGCTGCAGCGACATCTCCTCGAAGGCGGATCCGCCGCCGTTCGTCGTCGCCTCGCGGGACAGGTCGACCACGGCGGTCGCGCCCTCGCGGCGGACGTCGCGGACGGTCGTGCCGTCGGCCCACAGCGACGTGTAGTCGGGGTCGGTCGGTTCGAGCGACAGCATCGCCGTGACGGCGTCGCGTACGGCGTCCGCCGTCGCCGGGCGCCGGACGAACTCTCGGTACAGCCGCGGCCCGCGCGGCTCCTTCGTCGCGCCCAGCCAGTAGACCGCCCGTGCCTCGGTGTCACCGGACGCGCTGGGCGTCGGGGACCCGGTCGCGGCACCGGGGGAGGGCGACGGTGACGCGGCGGGTGCCAGGGAGGCGCCGTCGTCCCCGCAGCCGGACACCGCGAGCAGCACTGCCACGGTGAGCGGGACGAGCAGCTTCACGACGACCTCCTGGGACGGGACCCGTGCTCCTAGGACGCCGGGGGCGGGCGCAGGGTTGCCTCGGAGGGCGGGACGTCCGGGTCGTCGAACGGCGGCCAGTCGCCCTGCGGCGGCGTCACCGAGTCGAACCAGCGGTCCTGCGGCCGCGCACCGGCCCGCTCACCGGGTCCCCCGGCGTTCGCCCAGAGGCTGGAGGCGACTGCCACGACGCCGGCCCCGACCACGAGGAGCGCCGCCGGGACCCCGCGCGGCAGGACGGTCGCGGCGAGGATGAACACCGCCGCGGCGATCAGCCGCACCAGGAGGTACGTCCGCTTGCGCGTCACTCCTCGACGCTACGCCGGGCGCAGCCATCCGGCACCCGTAGATTTGCGACCGTGGAGCAGGACGACCTCGAGGCGCTGCTGCTCGGCGCGCCCTGCGAGCTGACCCGCGACGAGGTCGCCGACGCCGTGGGGATCCCTGAGCTGCAGGCGCGTGGACTGTGGACGGCGATGGGGTTCGCCGAGGTCGCACCTCATGAGAAGGCCTTCACCACACGGGATGTCGAGGCGCTGCGCACCGCTCTGGCGCTCGGGGAGAGCGGCCTCGTCCCGGCCGACACGATCCTGGTGCTGGCGCGGGCGATGGGCCAGGAGCTCGCCCGCACCGCCGAGGCCCAGGTCGACGTGTTCCGACAGGCGAGCCAGGGACTGACGCTCGAGGAGTCCGTCGCGCAGGCGGAGGCGCTGGCGCCGACCCTGCTGCCGATGCTCGAGCAGCTGGTCGTGCACGTGTGGCGGCGGCAGTTCGCGGCGGCGACCGCCCGTGCCTTCGCCTCCGCGGACATCGACGGCCAGCCGGTCACCGCCGTGGGCTTCGTCGACCTGGTCGACTTCACCCGCTCCAGCCAGCAGTGGGACGCCAGCACGCTCGAGCGCACGCTGGAGCGCTTCGAGCGCGAGACCGCGCTGCGGGTGACGTCGGTCGGCGGTCGCGTGGTCAAGACGCTCGGTGACGCGGTGCTCTTCGTGACCGACGACCCCGGCTCAGCGGTCGAGGTCGCGCTGCAGACGGTCGACGCGCACCACGTGGACGACGAGCTGCCCGACGTCCGCGCCGGCGTCGCGCTCGGACCTGTCCTCGTCCGGCTCGGCGACGTGTTCGGCTCGCCGGTCAACCTGGCCAGCCGGCTGACCGACGAGGCCCGCCCGCGGACGGTGCTGGTCGACAAGGCCGTGATGGAGGCGCTGGCCGACGACGGGTCCTACGACCTCAAGCGGCTGCGTCGCCGGTCGGTGCGCGGCTACCGGTCGCTGACGCCGTACCTGCTGCGGCGTACTAGCGTCGAGGCGTGAGCGAGGAGACCCCGTGAGCGACCTCCCGGAGCGGATCAGCCTGCGCGAGGTGGGACCGCGCGACGGACTGCAGAACGAAGCGCCGGTTCCGACGACCAGCAAGGTCGCCCTGATCGACGCGCTGTCGCGCACCGGCGTCGGACGGATCGAGGCCGTCTCGTTCGTCCACCCGAAGGCGATCCCGTCTATGGCGGACGCCGCCGAGGTCTGGGCGGCCGTCGCGAAGTCGAGCGAGGTCCGCTACTCCGCGCTCGTTCCGAACCTGCGCGGCGCTCAGCGCGCGCTCGCAGCCGGGTTCAAGGAGATCGAGGTCGTCGTCTCGGCGAGCGACACCCACAACCTCAAGAACGTCAACCGCACCACGGAGCAGTCGCTCGACGACATCGCCGAGCTGCTCGCCACGGCCCACGCCGCGGGTGCCACCTGCCAGGTCATCGTGTCGACCGCCTTCGGCTGCCCGTACGAAGGGGACGTCCCTGTCGAGCGCGTCCTCGCGGTCGCCGGTCGGGCGCTGGCCGACGGTGCGGACGGCCTGTCCTACGGCGACACCACCGGCATGGCCACTCCCAGCCGGGTCACGGCCCTGGTCGGCGAGACGCGGATGCGCTTCCCGGTGGCCGACCTCAACCTGCACTTCCACAACACGCGCGGCACCGGCCTGGCCAACGTGCTCGCGGCGCTCCAGCTCGGCGTGACCGACTACGACGCCTCCGTCGGCGGGCTGGGCGGCTGCCCGTACGCCCCCGGTGCCACCGGCAACGTCTGCACCGAGGACTTGGTCCACATGGTCGAGGACATGGGCGTGGACACCGGCGTCGATCTCGAGGCGATGCTGGAGGCCGCCCGGGAGGCCGAGCGGCTCGTGGGGCGCACGCTTCCCTCGCAGGTGCTCCGGGCAGGACCCCGCACGAAGCTCACACCCCTCTGACACCAGGAGAAGCCTTGACCCTGCACGATCTCGAGATCGAGACCCTGAACGGCGACCGGACCACGCTGGGTGCCATCGCGAAGGGCAAGGCGGCGCTCATCGTGAACGTCGCGTCCCGGTGCGGGCTGACACCGCAGTACGCCGGGCTCGAGGCGATGCACGAGGAGCTCGCCGCGAAGGGCTTCACCGTGATCGGGGTGCCCTGCAACCAGTTCAAGGGACAGGAGCCGGGCAGCGCGGAGGAGATCGCCGAGTTCTGCTCCGCGACGTACGGCGTGACCTTCCCGATGCTGGCCAAGGCCGACGTCAACGGTGACGGGCGCCACCCGCTGTTCGCCGAGCTGACGGCCGCGCCGGACGCCGAGGGCAAGGCCGGCGACGTGCAGTGGAACTTCGAGAAGTGGCTGATCTCGCCGGAGGGCGAGGTCGTCGGCCGCTTCCGCCCGCTGGTCGAGCCCGGCGACCCGGTGCTGCGCGAGGCCGTGGAGGCAGCGCTCCCGCGGTAGTCGCGCGGTCAGCGGTGCAGGGTGCCGTCGCGGACGTCCTCGAGCACGGCTATCGCGGCGGCGTCGCCGTCGGCGGCGGCCTCCTCGACCTCGGCCGGCGCTGCCCACACGAACTTCCGGTAGCTCCAGAACCGGAAGGTCGTGCCGAGGACCAGGCCGACGCCGTTGGCGGCGATGTTGTCGG
>SCTD01000720.1 GCA_004299215.1 Frankiales bacterium
GGAAGGTCGTGTTGACCGGGAAGTCGTTCGGCCCGTCGCCGGTCACCTGGCCGCGAGGCGCGAGCAGGGCCGTACGGCGCAGCGGGTCGATGGTCTGGCCGACCGACATCGCGAGCACCGCGAGCGAGCTGCCGCCGACGACGGCGAGCGCCCCGCGTCGCGACATGGTCGCCGGCGCGGGGTCCGGCGACACCAGTCCGTGCGGGTCGACCGGCTCGGCCACCGTGTCCGCGGTCGACGTGCGCATCTCGGCCCCGAACGGACGCGACCGCAGCGAGCGCACCATCGTCGGCAGCTTGAGGAACACGTGCGTCGCGAAGGCTGCGATGAAGACCCAGGCGGCGTAGAAGTGGCCGGTGTAGAAGGAGAAGCCGAACGCGTAGTCGTACTGGGCGTTCATCGCCCCGGTGAGCATCAGGAACAGGATGCTGCCGACGAGCAGCAGGATGCTGAGCCGCTCGAGCGCGTGCGCCGGGCTCTTCACCGGCGGCCAGGCGAACAGCTTCGGTGCGACCGACCACAGCTTCGCCAGCACGACCGGCACGAGCGCCAGGCCGAGCGTGACGTGCAGCCCCTGGTTCACGCGGTAGAGCCACGACGGTGACGTCGGCCAGTCGAAGGCGATCCAGCTCGCGAGCAGGCCGGCCTGCGGTGTCTGGTCGTTGCTGCCGCCTAGCCGCGGGTCGTACGCCGCGTAGGACAGCAGCCCGGTCACCACGAGGACCAGCAGGCCGACGAGCAGCACCGATGCGAGCACCGACGTCAGCCACGGCCCGCGCAGGGGACTGCGCCACGCGCGCTGCGGAGGCACGGGGCGAGGGCTCATGACACGTGGTTCGGCCGCGGACCGCTGCGGGTTCGTTCCGGCGATGTGTCAGGGGTCACGCGAACCCGGATCGAACCGCTCGCGACGCCGGCGCGAAGGACAGCCAGAGACACCCACTCGGTCCACCCTCCCGAAGGAGCCCTGAACCATGCTCAGCCTCAAGAAGAAGTCCGCTGTTCTCGCCCTGGCCCTGGCTCTGCCCCTGACGCTCGCCGCCTGCGGCAGCGACGACGAGGCGACCACCGGCAGCAGCACCACGCAGGACCAGACCGAGCCGACCCCGGCCGCGGCGATCGACACGCTGACCGGCAAGCAGACGGCCGTCACGCTCGACACCGGCTTCCTCGAGGGGCTGACCGCTCTCAAGCTCACCCCCGCGACGCTCGGTGGGGCGAAGCTCGAGGGCGCCGTCATC
>SCTD01000491.1 GCA_004299215.1 Frankiales bacterium
CCAGCCCGTGCGTCGCGCCGTGACCGACCTCCTCCGCGATCGTCACGAGCAGGTGGGCGCTCACCAGCGGCGTCACCTTCGCGTCGATGAGCGCCTTGAAGGCGCCGAGCGCGGCGGCGATCCCGGCCTTGTCGTCGAGGTGGCGGCTCTTCACGTAGCCCGCGGGCGTGAGCATCGGGTTGGCGTCCAGCGCGACGAAGTCGCCGACCTGCAGGCCGATCGCGGCCAGCCCCTGCGCGTCGCAGACCGGCTGGTCGACCCGCACCTCGACCAGCGGCCAGCCGACGCCCTGCGTGTCGACCTCGTCGCCGTACTGGTGGCCGCTGCTCTTGAGCGGCAGCACCGTGCCGGTGTGCGTGACGTCGTCGTCGGTGAAGATCGTGACATGCGCGCCCTCGGCGAAGCGCGCGCTGTGCGTGCCGAGCGGGGTGACCTCGAGTCGCCCGTTGTCCTTGAGGCGGGTCACCATGCAGCCGATCGTGTCGGCGTGCACGGCGATCGCGCGGTCAGGTCGGGTACGACGCCCCGGCAGCGTGGCGTTGAGCAGCCCCCGGCGGGTGACGGTGAGCTCCATGCCCAGGTCCATGAGCAGCTCGCCGATGTACTGCACCACCTCGTCGGTGCGCCCGGTCGGGCTGGGCGTGCGGAGCAGGTGGATGAGCACCTCCTCGACGTACGCCATGTCGATCGGCAGCTTGCGGACGACGGCGGCGCTGACGCCGCCCGGGGGAGTGCTCACAGGGCGGTCTCCGGGAAGAGCAGGTCGATGAAGCGCTCCGCGGTGGGCTGCGGCTGGTGGTTCGCGAGCCCGGGCCGCTCGTTCGCCTCGATGAGCACGTGGTCCGGCCCGCTGACGTCCGGGACGATGAAGTCCAGCCCGGTCACGGGGATGTCGAGGGCGCGGCTGGCGCGCACGGAGGCGTGCACGAGAGCCGGGTGCAGCTGGGCGGTCACGTCGTGGATCGTGCCACCCGTGTGGAGGTTGGCCGTCCGCCGGACCTCCAGCTCCTGGCCGACCGGCAGCACGTCGTCCATCGAGTACCCGTGCGCGCGGACCGTGTCGACGGTGCCGTCGTCCATGGGGATCGTCGACTCCCCGTCGGTCGCTGCCGCCCGCCGGCGGCTCTGCTGGTCGATCAGGTCCGCCACCGCGTGCACTCCGTCCCCGATCACCGAGGCGGGCCTGCGCACCGCCGCCGCGACGACCTCGTGGTTGATGACGACGACCCGCAGGTCCTGCCCGGCGACCAGCTCCTCCAGCAGCACGACAGGGCAGTGCTGACGGGCGAGACGGACTGCCCGACCGAGGGTCTCGTCGTCCCGCACGCCGACGGTGATGCCCTTGCCCTGTTCGCCTCGAGCGGGCTTCACCACGACCTCGCCCACCTCGGCCAGGAAGGCCGCGTCCGCCTCGGGTTCACCGGCGGTGCGCCCCCGCGGCACGGCGATGCCGGCCTGCTCGCAGATCCGTCGGGTCACGCGCTTGTCGTCGCAGCGCGACATCGCGACGGCGGTCGTGAGCTCCGACAACGACTCGCGGGTGACGATGCTGTGCGCGCCGTGGGTCAGTCGCAGCTCGCCCCACTCGGGGTCGAGCACCTCGACGTTGATGCCGCGCCGCCGGGCCTCGTCGGCGACGATCCGCGCGTAGGGGTTCAGCGCGCGGTACTGCTCCGACGGCGGCGCGACGAACAGCCGCTCGTTGATGGTGTTCCTGCGCTTCAGCGAGAGCACCGGCACGCGGGTGAAGCCGACGCGCTCGTAGAGGCCGATCGCCTTGCGGTTGTCGTGCAGCACCGTGAGGTCGACGTACGCCCGGCCCTGCGCGAGGTAGTGCTCGGCCAGCGCCCGGGTCAGGTGCTCGCCCACGCCGGCCAGCCGGCTCTGCGGGTCGACGGCCAGGCACCACAGGCTGGTGCCGCCCTCGGGGTCGCCGAAGGCCGCGACGTGGTCGACGCCGGTGACGGTGCCGATGACGCGGCCGGTGCCGGGCTCCTCGGCCACGAGGTAGGTGAACACCGGGTCGTCGGCGTTGTCGAGCACCAGCTGCGGGTCGGCCCGCAGCATCCCGGCCGTGCCGTAGACGGCGTTCATGGCGGCCACGTCGTCCTCGCCCGACAGCGGCCGCACGATCGCCGTGCTGCTGCGCCCGGGGCGGTAGGAGGCGAGGTCCAGCCGGTAGGTGTGCGAGGGGTCGAGGAACAGCTCGTACGGCGACTGGGCCACCAGCACGTGCGGCTCGCGGGGGTAGATGCAGATGTCGCGCTGGCCGCTCTCCTCACCGCGCAGCGCCGCCCGCAGCCGCTCCGCCGAGGTGAAGGTCTGGCCGAAGACGATCCGTCCCCAGCCGCACTCGAGCACCACGTCGGCCCGCACGCCCTCGGGGAGGTCGTCCGAGAGCCGGTGCCAGCGGGTGCTGAAGGCACCGGTCGTCGCGGGCCGCTCGGTCACCGTGCCGCCCTCGCTCGCTCCGCAGCCGGCGGGCGCATCCGCTCGTTCCTCGCGGCGCACCCGCCGACAGCTCCGCTCACCGTGCCGCCCTCGCTCCGCTCACAGGTCCAGGCCTTGCAGCCACATCTCCAGCAGGGCGAGCTGCCACAGCGGGTTGCCGCCCAGGGGCGTGAGGCTCCCGTTCGGGTCGGCGAGCATCCGGTCGACGACCTCGGCCCGGAACAGCCCGCGCTCCTTGGCCGCGGGGGCCGTGAGCGCGTCGCGTACCCGCTCGAGGAACCCGCCCTCCAGGTGAGTCAGCGCGGGCACCGGGAAGTAGCCCTTCGGCCGGTCGATGACCTCGCTCGGGATGACCCGGCGGGCAGCCTGCTTGAGCACGCCCTTGCCGCCGTGCGCGGTCTTCAGCTCGGGCGGGCACTGCGCGGCGAGCTCGACCAGCTCGTGGTCGAGGAACGGCACGCGCGCCTCGAGCCCGAAGGACATCGTCGTGTTGTCGACGCGCTTGACCGGGTCGTCGACCAGCATGATCTCGGTGTCGAGGCGGAGCGCCTTGTCGAGCGGCGTCTCGGCGCCCGCGCGGGCGAAGTGCTCCTCGACGAAGCGCAGGCTCTCGTCCCGCTCGGCGTGCCACTCCTGCTGCAGCAGGCCCTTCACGCCGGCGTCGTCGCGGTCGACGAAGGCGCGCGTGTAGGTCGAGACCGGGTCGTCGGTGCCGAGCATCGGGGGGTACCAGTGGTAGCCGGCGAAGACCTCGTCGGCGCCCTGCCCGGACTGCACGACCTTGACGTGCTTCGAGACCTCCTCGGAGAGCAGGTAGAAGGCCACGACGTCGTGGCTGACCATCGGCTCGCTCATCGCCGCCACTGCGCGGTCGAGGGACGGGAGCACCCGGTCGGGGGTGACGAGCATCTTCGTGTGGTGGGTGCCGAAGCGCTCCGCGATCCGGTCGGAGTAGACGAACTCGTCGCCGCTGCGACCACCGACGGCCTCGAAGCCGATGCTGAAGGTGCGCAGGCCGTGCTGCCCCTGCTCGGCGAGAAGCCCGACCACCAAGGAGGAGTCGACCCCGCCGGAGAGCAGCACCCCCACCTCGACGTCGGACACCATGCGCCGCTTCACCGCGAGGCGGAGCGCGTCGAGGACCGCCTCCTCCCACTGCTCCGCCGACCAGGAGGCCTTGCCGGGGTCGCGCGTGTAGGGCGGTGACCAGTAGCGCCGCTCGCGGTCGGTGCCGTCCGGCTCGATCACCCGGATCGTCGCCGGCGGCAGCTTGCGCACGCCCTGCAGGATCGTGTGCGGCGCGGGCACGACCGAGTGGAAGGACAGGTAGTGGTGCAGCGCGACCCGGTCGATCGTGGTGTCGATCCCGCCGCCGGCGAGCACGCTGCCCGCGCTGCTCG
>SCTD01000492.1 GCA_004299215.1 Frankiales bacterium
TGCGCAGCAGGCGCTGACCCACCACGCCCAGGACAGATGAGGCGATCAGGAAGCTCTCGATACCCATGTCCAGGAACCGGTGCAAAGCGGCCACGGCGTCGGTCGCGTGCAGGGACGACAGGACGAAGTGGCCGGTCAGCGCGGACTGGGTCGCGATGCGGGCGGTCTCCACGTCACGGATCTCGCCGACCAGGATCACGTCCGGGTCCTGCCGCAGGATCGACTTCAGGCCGGTGGCGAAGGTCAGGCCGGCCTGCTCGTTCGTCGAGATCTGGTTGATGGACGGGAAGACGTACTCGACCGGGTCCTCGATCGTCATGATGTTGCTCTGCGACTCGTTGATCTCGCTCATCGTCGCGTAGAGCGTGGTGGTCTTGCCCGAGCCGGTCGGTCCGGCGCAGAGCACCATGCCGAACGGCGCGTGCACCAGCTTGGAGAACGTCGCGTGCGTGTCGTCGGGCATGCCGAGCTCGCCCAGCTTGAAGAGCGGCCGGCTCTTGTCGAGGATGCGGAGCACGACCTTCTCGCCCCAGATGACGCCGGTGCTCGCGACGCGGATGTCGACGGCGCGACCGTCGACGTCCATCGCGATCTGGCCGTCCTGGGGGCGTCGGCGCTCGACGATGTTCATTCCGGCCATGATCTTCAGGCGGCTGACCAGCGCCGGGCCCATCGCCTCGGGGAGGGCGAGCACGTCGTGCAGCGCGCCGTCGATGCGGAAGCGGATCCGCAGCCGGGAGTCCTGCGGCTCGATGTGCACGTCGGAGGCGCGGTCGCGCAGCGCCTGGCTGATGATCTTGTTGACCACCTGCACGACGGGGGCGTCGTCCTGCGCCGAGTCGGTGGTGAGGGCGACCGTCTTGCGAGTCGCGCTCGTCGCCTCGAACATCTTGACGAACTGGTCGATCCCCTCGAGCGCGCGGTAGCTGCTGTCGATCGCGTGCTGGATCTCGCTGGCCGGGGCGATGACGAGCGTGACGTCGAGCTTGGTGATCGAGTGCAGCTGCTGGACGAGGGATTCCTGCGGATCGGCGACCGCGACGATGATGGCGTCCTCGGTGTACATCATCGGGATGCACAGGTGCGCCCTCGCCACGCTCTCCGGGACGAGGGCCACGGCGGAGGGGTCCGGCGTCTCGCTGCCGAGGTCGACGAGCGCGAGCGACAGCTGCTCGGCGAGCGTCTCCGCCAGGTCCCGCTCGGTGATCGCGCCCAGCTCGACGAGCAGGGAACCCACCCGCTTGCCGGAGGCGCTCTGCTGCAGCAGCGCCTCGCTGAGCTGGGTGCTGCTGACGGCCTTGCGCGTCATGAGCAGCTCGCCGAGCGGCTGCCAGCCGTCCGGGCGCACGGGTGGAGCGGCCGCGGCCGCCGCCGCAGCGGGTGCGGCGCCGCGCCGCCCGCGCACGTGCCGGGCCGACACCTCGACCTGCGTCGGGACTCCGACGAAGCCCGCGTCGTCCGACCCGGTCGTCTTCCGCAGCCTCATGCGCTCTTCTCCAGCCAGGTCAGCACGGCGTACCCGATGCAGACGGCCAGCAGAAGCGCGGCGATCACGAAAGCGATCACCTGCGCCCGTGGATTCACGCCCACCACCCGTTGCCGGTCGGACCCGCCGTCTGCCACGTGCCTCACAGCCCCCGTTCAGCGGGCAGTACGAGCGCTGCCCGGCTCTGACTGTCGCCCGAGTTGCGCTGATCTCGCATCGCACGGGGAGACGGGAAGTCAGACCAGGAGGTCGATTGACGACCGCCCAGCCGGGTGCTACTGCGCGTCGGTGCTGAGCAGTCCCAGCCGCACGGCGGCCATCACGGCCTGGGTGCGGTTCGCGGCCCCGAGCTTGTCGTAGAGCTTCGACATGTGGGTCTTGGCCGTCGACTGGCTGATGTAGAGCTCCCCGGCGATCTGCGCCACCGAGCTGCCCTTGCCGAGCAGCTGCAGGATCTCGGTCTCGCGTGGCGTGAGCGTCACCTGCGGTGCCTGCATCCGGCGGCGCATCGCCCCGGCCAGGTCCTGAGCGGTGAAGGCGGTCGGTGCGGAGGCCGCCTGCCGGGCGGCGCTCACCACGTCCTCCGACGGCGCGCCTTTGAGCACGAACGCGGAGGCACCCGCCTCCAGGGAGGCGAAGACGTGCCCGTCCCCGTCGTACATCGTCAGGACCACCAGGCCCATCTCGGGCCGGCGCTGGCGCATCGTCTTCACGAACTCGATGCCGCTGCCGTCCCCGAGGTTGACGTCGACCACCGCGACGTCGGGGTTGTGGGCGCGCTCGAGGGCCAGCGCCTCGGCCAGGCTGGCGGCCTCGGCGACGACGACGAGGTCGGTGGTCTGCTCGAACGCGCGCCGCAGACCCTGCCGGATCAGTGCGTGGTCATCGACCAGCAGGACGCTGATCCCCACCGTGTCCCCCTTCGAGCACTGCCTCGACGCGGATGCCGCCGTCCTGGCGGAGTCGGACCCGCAGTTCGCCACCGAGCCTGGTCAGGTGCTCGGCGTAGTCGTTCAGATGCAGCTGGTCAACGGCGCCGTCCCCGCCGTCGTGCTCGACGACCAGTCGGGCGGACGGCGGATCCACGTCGAGTGTGACCCATAAGTTGCGTGCTTGTCCGGACCTTCGCACGTCCTGTGCGACGACCTGGGCGATTTGGAACAGTAGGACCTCTTGGTCCCCGGCCAGCCGGAAGGTCGACTCCTTCAGGGACACGTGCACGACGACCTGCTGCCCGGACCCGACCGCGCGCAGGTAGCCGGTGATCGCCGCGCCCAGGCCCCGGTCGTTGCTGATCGAGGTCTTGAGGTCGGTGATGGACAGCCGGATGTCGCTGATCAGGCTGGTCAGCCCCTTGCGCACCTCGCTCATCGACTCGGCCAGCCCGGCGTCGACCTTCGACGCGCGGATGCGCAGGTCGTCGAGCTGGTAGCCGACGAAGGCCAGCTCCTGCGCGACCCCGTCGTGCATGTCCCGGGCCAGCCGGTCGCGCTCCTCGACGGTCACGGTGCTGCGCACCTCGTCGAACAGCAGCGCCGTCTCGAGCCGCAGCGCCCCCTCGACCGCCTCCTGGCGCAGCAGCTCCAGGGCTACCCGGTCGAAGGCCGCCTCGTCGTACGCCTCGAGGATCAGCAGGCCGAACGGCTCGTCGCCGGTCGCCAGCGGCAGCACGGCGAGGGAGCTGCCCTGCCGCCGGCCGTGGGTGTCGGGCTTGCGGCGGTCGACCAACGGCTCGCGACTGTCCCAGGCGCGCTGCAGCGGTCCCGGCTCGCTGAGCGGCGCGCGCCACGGCACGCGCTGGGTGCCGCGCACGGCGGCGGGGACCAGCGCGCCGTTGCCGGGTCGTACGAGCACCGCGGCCCGGTTGTACGGCGCGACCTCCGCGCAGCGCTCCAGCAGCGCGTCCGCCGAGCTGCTCACGTCGAGGCCGCCCGGCAGCCGCCGGGTCACGCCGCGCAGCTGCTCCAGCAGCCGGCGCGCCTCGCCGTAGCGGTCGGCGATGTCCGGGCTCTCCTGGACGACCAGCCGCTGCGCCCACCCGGCGATCAGGCCGAAGGCGAGCCCCAGCAGCACCCACTGCCCGGCGGTGACGGCGAAGTCGTCCCCGGCGAAGAAGCGGGGCGTCTCGTCGCGCAGCTCCTGGATGGCGCGCCCGCCGAGCAGGCCGGCCGCCGCGGCGACCGTCGTCACGACGACCTGCCGCCACGTCCCGGACAGCCCCATCGCGAGCCCCGGTGCGAGCAGGTAGGGGAGCATCGGGCTCTGCGCGCCGCCGGTCACGGCGACCGTCGCCCCGATGAAGAGCGCCTCGGCGATCGCGGCGAGGACCGGATGGCGGCGTACGGGCGCCACCCGCTCCGAGGCGAACGCGAACGCCGCGAGCAGGGCGATCGGGAGCGCGGCGAAGGTGCGCTCGTCCGACAGCACGGACAGGACGCTGCACAGCACGAGCAGCGTGACGCGGAAGGCCGTGGCGGGCGACCCTCCGCGACGCACCGGAACGACTACTCCTTGCTGCCCGAGTAGAGCCCGTCGACGGCGCTCTCGTACTGCTTCATGACGACGGACCGCTTCAGCTTGAGCGACGGCGTGAGCTGGCCGCCCTCCTCGGTCCAGTCCTCGTCGAGGATGACGAACTTGCGGATCGCCTCGGCCTTGGAGACCGCCTTGTTGGCCCCGTCGACCGCGGCCTGGATCTCGGCGTTGACGTCGGGGTCGTTCGCCAGGTCCTTGGCGGTGAGCGACTCGTCCTTGCCCTTGGACTTCAGCCAGCCCGGAAGCGCCTCGGGGTCGAGGGTGACCAGGCAGGCGATGAACGGCTTCTGGTCGCCGACGACCATGCACTGGCTCACCAGCGGGTGGGCGCGCAGCCGGTCCTCGAGGACCGCGGGGGCGACGTTCTTGCCGCCGGCCGTGACGATGAGCTCCTTCTTGCGGCCGGTGATCTTGAGGTAGCCCTCGCTGTCCAGCTCGCCGATGTCACCGGTGTGGAACCAGCCGTCGGCGACGACCTCGTCGGTGGCGTCCTTGTTGTGCCAGTAGCCCTGGTAGAGGTTCTCGCCGGACATCAGGATCTCGCCGTCCTCGGCGATCCGGATCGTCACGCCGGGGGAGGGGCGCCCGACGGTCCCGATCTTGATGTTGGCCGGGGTGTTCACGCTGCCGGCGGCGGTCGTCTCGGTCAGGCCCCAGCCCTCGAGGATGGTGATGCCGATGCCGCGGTAGAAGTGGCCGAGCCGGGCGCCGAGCGGCGCGCCGCCGGAGACCGCCCAGGCGACCTTGCCGCCCATCGCCGCGCGGAGCTTGGAGTAGACGAGCTTGTCGAAGAGCTTGTGCTGCAGGCTCAGCGGCAGGCCGGGCCTGCCCTTGTCGAGCGCCTCGGACCAGCTGATCGCGACGGCCTCGGCCTTGTCGAAGATCTTGCCCTTGCCGTCGCCGTGCGCCTTCTGCTTGGCCGTGTTGTAGACCTTCTCGAAGACCCGCGGGACCGACAGGATGAAGGTCGGCTGGAAGGTCGCGA
>SCTD01000493.1 GCA_004299215.1 Frankiales bacterium
CGAGGTCGTCGACCGGATGGGCACCGACTCGTTCCTGCCCGACCACGGCGTGCTCATCGCGAAGACCAAGGACGTCGACACCGCGCCGTTCATCTGGGTGGTCGACGCGCACCCGGAGGACGCGGACCTGGTCGACTTCGTCCGCCCGGACGGCAGCGTCGCGAAGGTCTCGCTCGGCGACTACCGCCAGCTGGTCGACGCGACGTTCCACGCGGGCACCGGTCCCGGTGTCGTGAGCGAGCACGTCGACGAGGCCAACGGGCTGCACTTCTACGTGCTCGACATCGCCCGTGACGAGGAGGGCGTGCTGTCCTACCGCGTCGGCGTGCGGTCGACGGCAGCGAGCCCGGCGGTCCCGCGGTCGGTGGCCGTCGAGGCCACGGACGCGGCCGGCGAGGCGTCGCCCGGCTACGTCGGCGGCTGCGCCTTCGACGTCACCAACGGGTCGTCCAGCACGGACCTGGTCCGGTTCGTCGCCGAGTCCGACCGCGGCTGGCCGACGACGATCCGGCGCGACGTCGGGGACCTCGACGCCGCGGGCACCGAGCAGGTCCCGGTGCACGTGTCCGTGCCGAGAGGGACCCGGCCCGGGTCGGGCTCGACCGTCACGCTGACCGCGACGTCGGAGACCGACCCGTCCGCGACGCAGTCCGCGACCTGCACCGTGCGCGCGGCAGCCGGCACCGCCCCGCAGCTGGTGCCGCCGCCGACCGCACCCGGTCCGGCCGCACCGCTGCCGGCCACCGGGCCGTGGGACGGCCTGGCGCTGCTCGGGCTGGCGCTTCTCGCGAGCGCGGCGGTGCTCCGCCGCAGGACGGTCAGCGCGCGACGCTGAAGCGGGTCATCAGCAGCTCACCGGCACGGAACGACTCCTCGAGCCGGAGCTCGACCCGGCGTGGCAGCAGAGGGTAGCCGGCGCCGAGGGTGACCGGCACCAGCGCGAGCAGGATCTCGTCGAGCAGCCCTGCGTCGGCGAAGCGGCCGACCAGCTCACCGCCGCCGACCAGCCAGACGTTCCGGCCGCCTGCCGCCTCGACCATCGACCGGTGCACCGTCGTGACGTCGTCGCTGGTGAAGGTCACGCCGGGACGCGGCTCCAGCTCGCGCGAGGTGAAGACCCAGCAGGGCAGGTCGTACGGCCAGCGCCCGTCCTCGTGCGCGAGCACCCACTCGTAGGTCCGCGAGCCCATCGCGAGAGCGCCTGTGCCGGCGATGAAGTCGTCGCAGCCGGGGGCTCCCTCCGCGTCACCGGTGTCCCGCGACAGCAGCCAGTCGAGGGTCTCCTCGGGCTCGGCGATGAAGCCGTCGATGCTGCTGGCGACGTAGTACTGCGTGCGCACGTCGTCAGGCGTCCAGGTCCTGCTCGACCAGCGCGGCGATCCGGTCGACCGCCGCCTGGTCGTCGCTGGTCACGGTGACCTCGTCGCCGCAGGCCGCGCCGAGCGTCATGATGAACAGCGCGGACCCGGCGTCGACCGGGTCGCCGCCCGGGGTGGCGAGGGTGACCTCCACGCCGAGCTCTGTCGCGGCGTCCGCGATCAGGCCCGCGGGTCGGGCGTGCAGGCCGATCGACGAGCCGACGACGACGGTCTTGCTGGGCATGGCTTCTCCTTGGGGCTCAGGCGAGGACGGGAGCGGGGGTGCGGCGGACGGACTTGGCGAGCAGGACGGCGATCCCGCCGACGGCGGTGCCGACGGCGAGGGCGATGAGGAAGCCCGCCACGCCGCCGACCGCGAAGGTGACGAAGATGCCCCCGTGCGGCGCGCTCAGCGTGGTGCCGAGCGCCATGATCAGACCACCGGTCGTGGCCGCGCCGAGCATCACCGGCGGCAGCACGCGCAACGGGTCGGCCGCGGCGAACGGGATGGCGCCCTCGGAGATGAACGACAGCCCGAGGAGCCAGGCAGCCTTGCCGTTCTCGCGCTCGGCGGAGCTGAACAGCACCGGCCGAAGCGTGGTGGCGAGGGCGAGCGCCAGCGGCGGGACCATGCCCGCAGCCATGACGGCGGCCATCACCTTGAGCGAGGCCGGGTTGTCGACGGAGAGCCCCGCGGTGGCGAAGGCGTACGCCGCCTTGTTCACCGGACCACCCAGGTCGAAGGCCATCATCAGGCCGAGGATGACGCCGAGCAGCACGGCGCTGGTGCCGGACAGG
>SCTD01000494.1 GCA_004299215.1 Frankiales bacterium
TCCTGCTCTGCAGCCAGCAGATGGACTTCATCCCCGACACCGTGCGCCAGCGGGTGTTCGAGCACGACAACGCCGACGTCATCGCCGCGAACGCCCTCGTGACCGCCGAGCGCGACGCCGTCGAGGCGAAGGCCAAGGCGCGCACGCAGAAGGCCGCGGCCACGCGCGCCGCGACGCTCGCCCGCGAGGCCGAGGTCGAGAAGGCCGCGATCAAGTCCGCCACCTGCCCGGACTGCTTCCAGGTCCGGTCCGCCTCCGGCGTCTGCGGCTGCGACTGACCGGTTCAGGCGCGCACGGCCCGAACGACGACGTTGTCCTCGTAGTGCCCGGTGCGCCGGTCGAAGCGACCCCCGCAGGTGATCAGCCGGAGCTCTGACGCGGCGGTGGGCCGGTAGACCTCCTCCGTCGGGAAGTCCGCCTTCGGGTAGCGCGCGACGCCGGTGATCCGGAACCGGACGGCATCGGGGCCGCGGCCCACCACGACCAGCGTGCCCGGCGACGCGCTGCCGAGGCCGGCGAAGACGCCCGGCCTGCCGTTCAGGTCGACGTGGCCGACGACGACGGCCGCACCCGGCTCACCCGGACGCGGCCCGGCCGACCACCAGCCGAGCCCGTCCGCCGTCGCGGGGACCTCCAGCGCCCCGTCGGGTCCGACGGACAGCGGCGCGAGCGGGATCGCGCCCGCCCAGAGGCCCGCGGCCGACAGCACGACCGGACCGTCGGCCGGCTGCACCCCGGCAGCGGCCCTGGCCACGGGGGCCGCCGACGGCGATGACGTCGAGGACGCCAGGGACCAGGGACCGGCGAGGGCACCGGCCGCGGCGGTCAGCTGCAGCGCCAGTGCCGCGCTCACGCCACGGACCGCCCAGGGGGATGCTGACGGCACGGCTCAGCGCCGTCCCGCCACCACACCCTGCGGTGCGCCCCACGTGATGCGCACGGTGGAGACGTCCGAGGCGTCGGCGCAGCCGTTGCCCTCCGGGTCGGCGCAGAACGTGACCGTCTGGACGCCGGCCGTCGCCGAGACCACTCTCACGTGGTACTCGCTGTTCGCCTCCTCGAACCCGTCCTGGACGCAGCGGTTCTCGGTCTTCACCGCAGCCTTGGGCCCCGCCTGGTCGGCGTCCGGGCAGGCGGCAACGACGCCGACGCCGGTCACCTCGAAGGCCGCCTTCACGTCGACCCGCTCGCCGCCGGAGAACAGGCAGGCGTCGACGTGCACGTTGCCTGCGCCAGTGCCCTCGTCCCCGAGCGCCATGGTGTCGGCCTGGACCGGGCTCTCGCAGCCCGAACCCGCTGCCACGCCGGGGTTCTCGGTCTCCTTGCCCGTGTCCGGGTTGATGTAGGCCACTGGCCGCTCGCCCCCGGTCTGCGCCTGAGCGGGAGCGGCGACCCCCAGCCCCGCGGCAGCGAGGGCGAGAACGGCCGTGAGGGCCAGACGACGGGCTGCGGGCATGTGGACCTCCGGGGCGGACGCGCCCCGGCGGGACGCACTCACCTACGCATACGGAGGAAGCGGCCGAAGGGTTCACCCGTCAGGGCGACAGCAGGGTCTCCAGCGGCTCGGCGGAGACGACGACCAGGCGCTGGG
>SCTD01000721.1 GCA_004299215.1 Frankiales bacterium
CCGGCGGACGCCCTACACCGGGCCGGCCGGTCGTGCGTACGGCGCCCGGGTCGGGGTCCGGCTGACCGACGTGCAGCGGATCGCCACGCGCTGACGTCGGCCTAGGCTCGCCCGCATGACCGACCGCGAGCAGCTGCTGTCCCTGGTCCGCGAGCTGGCCGTCGTGCACGGCCGCGTGACGCTGTCGTCCGGGCGGGAGGCCGACTACTACGTCGACCTGCGCCGGATCACGCTCTCGGGGCTCGCGGCACCGCTCGTCGGCCGCCAGCTGCTCGAGCTCACGGCCGACCTCGACTACGACGCCGTCGGCGGGCTGACGATGGGCGCCGACCCGATCGCCGCCGCGATGCTGCACGCCGCTGCGGCGGAAGGCCGTCGGCTGGACGCGTTCGTCGTGCGCAAGGAGGCCAAGGCGCACGGTCTGCAGCGCCGGGTCGAGGGGCCCGACATCGCCGGCCGGCGCGTGCTCGTCGTGGAGGACACGACGACCACCGGCGGCTCGCCGCTGACGGCGCTCGCCGCGGTGCGCGAGGCCGGCGCCACGCCGGTCGCGGTGGCGACGATCGCCGACCGCGACACCGGCGCGGGGGAGAAGATCGAGGCCGAGGGCGTGCCGTACCGCTTCCTCTACTCCCTGCAGGACCTGGGCCTGGGCTAGCCGAACGCCTCGTCGTACACCTTCTGCAGGTCGGCGCTCGCCGGGCCGCTGTAGCCGCAGGCGTTGACGGTCCCGTCGGTGGCGGAGACGAGGTAGTCCTGGCCGGCGCGGAAGTCGGGCGCGCCGAGCAGCGCCTGCATGTCCTGCGACAGGTTGGTGAGCACGACCGCGTCGGCGTCCCCGCCCTGGTACCAGCGGGTGACGTCCAGCCGCACCTCGTCGCCGCTCACCTCCGTCACGGTGCCGGCCAGCGCAACGGGCATGTCGGCGAGGAAGCGCGCCTCGACCGGGATGCAGGACATCGACGGGGCCCCGTCGCCACCGGGCAGCGCGAGCCGCAGCTCGGTCTGCTCCCCTCCGGAGGTCAGGGCGTACGCGCCGGCGGCTGCCGCCACCACGGCTGCCGCGGCGGCGGCACGCAGCCAGGTGCGACGACGGGCGCGGGTGTCGGCCGGGGTGTCG
>SCTD01000495.1 GCA_004299215.1 Frankiales bacterium
CCAGGATCCGGCCCTCGGGGGCGAGCGCGCGGACGGCCTCGCCGAACAGCCAGTCACCCAGCGGGTCGAGGACGACGTCGACGCCGCGACCGCCGGTCAGCTCCCGGACCCCGGTGGAGAAGCCCTCCGTGAGCACGAGCACCTCGTCGGCTCCGGCCTCACGCGCGGCCTCGACCTGGTCCTCGGTGGCGACACCGCCGATGACGTGCGCCCCCAGTCCCCGGCCCACCTGCACGGCGGCCGATCCGATGCCGCCGGCCGCGCCGAGCACCAGGAGCGTCTCCCCCTGCGCGAGCTGCCCGCGACGCGCCAGCGCGAAGTGCGTGGTGTGGTAGTTGATGATGGTCGCCGCCCCGGTGCGGAAGTCCATGCCGGCAGGTAGCGGGAAGACCGCGTTCAGCGGCACGTAGACCTGCTCGGCGTAGCCGCCCGACCACACGAAGGCCGCCACCCGGTCGCCGGGCTTCCAGCCCGAGCCCTCGGGTGCGTCACGGACGACGCCGGCGATCTCGCTGCCGGGGACGAAGGGGACCGGCGGCTTCACCTGGTAGGAGCCCTGCGTCATCAGCAGGTCGGGGTAGTTGATGCCGATCGCGCGGACGTCCACGACGATGCCGTCGGCGTCGGCCGCGGGTTCCGTGACGGCAGCCGGACGCAGAGCGGCCGGTCCGTCGAAGCTGACGAGCTCGAGCGCACGCACGGTGGTCTCCTGACGTGGACGGGAACGGGGTTCAGCCGGAGAGGGACAGGCCGTCGAGCGCGTCGTGGCCGCGCCGGGTCAGCTCCGGGGGCAGCCCGGCCAGCCGGTCGAAGCCGGCGCCGACGGTCAGCCCCCGCTGGTCCCGGTAGTACATGCCCTCGAAGATGGCCGCGAGCTTGTAGCAGGCCAGGCCGAGGTACCAGGACAGCGACGTGAGATCGGCGCCGGTGACCCGGGCGTACCGGTCGAGCAGCCTGCTGCTCGGCGGGAAGCCGGCGACCTCGGCCGGCACGGCCGCGAACGGCGTCCCCTCGGTGTCGCGCACGCCGTCCCACCACAGGACGACGTTCACGAGGTCCGCGAGCGGGTCGCCGAGCGTGGCCATCTCCCAGTCGAGGACGGCCAGCACACGGCCGGGCCGGGCAGGGTCGATCACGACGTTGTCGAGCTTGTAGTCGCCGTGCACGAGCGCGGCGCGCCCGCTCTGCGGAACAGCCCGGGCGAGCCGCGCCCCGAGCTCCTCCAGGCCCGGCACCTCCCGGCTACGCGAGGACTCGAGTTGCTTTCCCCACCGCCGCACCTGCCGCTCCAGGTAGCCGTCCGGGCGCCCGAGGTCGGCCAGCCCGGCCTCGTCGGGCGCGACCGCGTGCAGTCCGGAGAGCGTGTCGACGAGCCCGTCCGCGATCGCCTCGGCATCGGCCGGGCGCACCTGCTCCATCTCCTCGCGCGTGCGGAAGACCCTGCCGTCCACGAAGGCCATCACGTAGAAGGGCGCCCCGAGGACGTCGGGGTCGCGGCACAGCGCGACCATCTCCGGCACCGGCACCGCGCTGTCACGCAGGGCCGCCATCACCCGGTGCTCACGCGCCATGTCGTGCGCCGTCTCGAGGACGTGGCCGAGCGGAGGCCTGCGGACCACCCAGCTGCCGACGCCGTCGCCGACCAGGTAGGTGAGGTTGGAGCGGCCACCGGCGATGAGCCGGCCGCTCAGCGGACCCGCGAGGAGCCCGGGGACGGTGCGCTGCAGGTGGTCGGCCAGGGCGGCCAGGTCGAGACCCGGCAGCGACTCGGCGGAGCCGTCGGGGGACGTCACGGCTGCCCGCCCTCGGTGTCGGCCAGCTCGCGGCGGAGCACCTTGCCGGTGACGGTCTTGGGCAGCACGTCGAGGAACTCGATGCTGCGGGGGTACTTGTAGGCCGAGAGCCGCTCCCTGCAGTGGGCGATCAGCTCGCCCTCGCCGGCAGCGGCCCCCGGACGCAGCGTCACGAACGCCTTCACCGTCTCGCCTCGGTACTCGTCCGGCACGCCCACGACCGCGGCCTCGCTCACCGCCGGGTGCTCGCACAGGACGTCCTCCACCTCGCGCGGCCACACCTTGTAGCCCGAGGCGTTGATCAGGTCCTTCTTGCGGTCGACGACGTAGAACCAGCCCTGCTCGTCCATGAAGCCGACGTCGCCGGTGTGCAGCTCGCCGCCCGGCAGGGCGTGGGCCGACTCCTCCGGCTTGTCCCAGTAGCCGGGGACGACCTGCGGACCGGAGATGACGATCTCGCCGACCTCGCGCGGCGGCAGCGGCTGACCGTCGTCGCCGACGATGCGGGAGACCGTGCTCGGGACCGGCACCCCGACGGCCAGCGCGCCGCTCACCGGGTCGACGGGTGCCTGTGCACCGAAGGGCACCGCGTGGGACGGCGACGTCGTCTCGGTCAGGCCGTACATGCTGTGGATCCGGATGCCGAACTGCTGCTGGAAGCGCTCCGCCCATGCGGGCGTCACGGGAGCGCCGCCCGAGTAGGTGCTGCGCAGCGACGCCAGGTCCTCCCGCGTCACACCCGGCAGGTTGGCGATGGCGATGAAGACGGTGATCGCGGCCACCGTGAACGTGGGGCGCCGCTCGCGGATCGCGTCGAGAAGCACCTCCACGTCGAAGCGGTAGCCCAGGACAAGCTCTGCCGGCAGGAGGAAGCAGACCGCGATCCCGGCGATGAGCCCGGTGATGTGGAACAGCGGCGCCACCCCGAGCACGACGTCCCCGGGTCGCAGGCCGCACCAGTCCCGGATCACCTGGGCGCTGAAGCAGACGTTGCCGTGGGTGTTCATCGCGCCCTTGGACGCACCGGTCGTGCCCGAGGTGTAGGTCAGCAGCGCCACCTCCTCGGGAGCGAACTCCACCGGAGCGGGCTGCTGCCCGGCGTACTGCTCGACCAGGCCTGCCAGGTCGGTCGTGCCCTCGTGCCGGGCGCGCACCATCCCGGCGAACAGCCTGTCGTCGTCGCGTCCCCGGTGCTCGAGAGCGCTGGTGGTGACGACAAGGCGCACGTCGGTCCGGCCGACCACACCGCGGACGACGTCGTACAGCTCCTCGAGGCAGACGAGCACCACCGAGCCGGAGTCCGTGAGCAGCTTCTCGAGCTCGCGCTCCCGGCTCATCGGGTTGATCGACACCATGATCGCCTCCGCCTTCCAGGCGGCGACCATCGTGAGCAGGAACTGCGGGACGTTCTGCAGGTAGGCCGCCACCCGGTCGCCGCGCTGGATCCCCGCCGCGACGAACGCGCACGCGAGCGCGTCGGACTGCGCGTCCAGCTGGCGCATCGTCACCTCGCCCCCGAAGTACGAAGCAACGACCTGGTCGGGCGCGCGGGCGACCCCTGCCCGGAACATCTGCAGCGCGTCGGAGTGCTCGGGCACCAGGTCGGCCGTGAGCGACGGCGGGTAGTGGGCGAGCCAGGGCTTGTCCCGGTCGGCCGTCATCCGCTCTCCTCCACCGGACCGACCGATCGCTCGGCCTGTGTTTCGTATGGACGACAGTGACGTGGATCCGGCCGGCTGTCAAACTCCCTGCGAGCCCGAGCGGCAGACGCGCACCTGCGTACGCTCCGGGCTCCGGCGCAGGACGGGAGGATGCTCGTGGCGGATCGATCGACGGGCGCGCAAGGCTCGGGCGCCCGCCTGCGGCAGGTCCGCGAGCAGCAGGGGCTGTCGCTGCGCGCGCTCGCGCAGCAGCTCGAGGTGAGCCCGGCGACGTTGAGCGCGGCGGAGACCGGGCTGCGTGAGATGCCCGCTGCGCGGCTCGAGCGCGCCGCCCGGCTTCTCGGCGTCGCGACGGACGAGCTCCTGCGCCCGGCGCACGGCATCCGACGGGATGCGGCCGTCGGCGACCCCCCGGACTGGCGCACCTTCCCGCCGCTTGAGCTGGACGCGCCCCTCTCAGCCGCGCTGGCAGCGTTCCTCGAGCTCGGCTACCACGGCGCGACGATGCGCGACATCGCCCGGCGGGCCGACCTGTCCGTGCCGGGCGTCTACCACCACTACGCCAGCAAGCAGCAGATGCTCGTCGCGATCCTCGACGTGACGATGGCCGACCTGCGCAGCCGCTCGCAGGCAGCCCGCGCGCAGGGCGAGGGATCGGTCCAGCGGTTCGCCCTGCTCGTCGAGTGCCTCGCGCTCTTCCACACCCACCGCCGCGAACTCGGCTTCGTCGGCGCCAGCGAGATGCGCAGCCTGCTCCCGCCCGATCGCGAGCGGGTCGCTGCGGTCCGCCGCGCGCAGCAGCGGATGGTCGACGACGAGGTGGAGCAGGCCTGCGACGAGGGGACGTTCGCCGTGACCCATCCCCGCGAGGCGAGCCGGGCGGTGGTGACGATGTGCACGGCCCTGCCGCAGTGGTTCGACGGGAGGGGACCCGACAGCCCGGAGCAGGTCGCGCAGCAGTACGTCGAGTTCGCGCTCGACCTGATGCGCTGCTCGGCGAAGGGGCGCCGGCAGGCCGGTCGGCGACCCGGACGCCCGAGCTCTTGACGGTCGTCGCACGTCGGCCTAGCGTTCACCAAATCACCGAGCGATCGATCGGTCGCTGTTCGCATCGTCTCCACAGCGTCAGGAGAGAGCCGTGCCCGCGCCGTCTGCCAGCCCGAGCTCCATCGGACCCGCTCCCTCGGACCGCGCGGTCCAGCTGCACCAGGTCCTGGTCGACTTCATGCGCGAGCGGGTCCTGCCGGCGGAGCACGAGTACGAGGCCTTCCGCGCCGCGGCCGGCCCCGACGACCACACCGTGCCGCCGGTCGTCGAGGTGCTCAAGCAGGAGGCTCGTGCCCTGGGACTGTGGAACCTCTTCCTGCCGGCCGAGTCCGGGCTGACGCAGCTCGAGTACGCGCCGCTCGCCGAGCTCTCCGGCTGGAGCAACGACATCGCCCCGGAGGCCATGAACTGCCAGGCCCCGGACACGGGGAACATGGAGCTCCTGCACCTGCTCGGTACGCCAGAGCAGAAGGAGCAGTGGCTGACGCCCTTGCTGGAGGGGACCATCCGCTCCGCCTTCGCGATGACCGAGCCTGCCGTCGCCAGCAGCGACGCGACCAACATCGCGACCCGCATCGAGCGGGACGGCGACGACTACGTCATCAACGGGCGCAAGTGGTGGGCCAGCGGCGCAGCCGATCCCCGCTGCGCGGTCATGATCGTGATGGGCAAGACCGATCCGGAGGCCCCCACCCACCGGCAGCAGACGATGGTCCTGGTGCCGATGGACACGCCGGGCGTGCAGAACCTGCGCTCCGTGCCGGTCTTCGGACGGCAGGACCAGCACGGTCACAACGAGATCCTCTTCGAGGACGTGCGCGTGCCCGTCCAGAACGTCGTCGGCGAGGAGGGCGGCGGCTTCGCGGCAGCGCAGGCCCGCCTCGGTCCCGGCAGGATCCACCACTGCATGCGTGCACTCGGCGCCGCGGAGCGGGCCCTCGCGCTGATGGTGGCGCGCGCCAAGGACCGCACGGCCTTCGGCATCCCGCTGGCCGAGCAGGGCGTGGTCGTCGCGCAGATCGCAGAGTCCCGTCTCGACATCGAGCAGGCGCGGCTCATCTGCCACCAGGCCTGCCACGTCATCGACACCGCGGGGAACAAGGCGGCGAAGGACCTGGTGGCCATGGCCAAGGTCGCCGTCCCCCGCGCCGTGACCCGCGTGATCGACCGCGCGATCCAGGTGCACGGGGGTGCGGGCGTCAGCGACGACACCCCGCTGGCGGCGATGTGGGGCTGGCACCGCGCGATGCGCCTGTTCGACGGGCCGGACGAGGTGCACCTGCGGTCCCTGGGTCGGGCCGAGCTGCGCGCGACCCCGGTGCTGCAGCCGTGAGCGGCTACAGCACGGTGCAGCTCGAACGCCGTCCGGGCGGCGTGGCGGTCATGACGCTCGCCCGCCCCGACCGCCTCAACGCCATCACCTTCCGGATGTTCGAGGAGTGGCAGGAGGTGTGCAGCGAGGTCGCCGCGGACGACGAGCTGCGCGCCCTCGTCGTGACCGGTGCCGGGCGGGCGTTCTGCGCGGGACTGGACCTGGCCGACGCCGCCACGCTGTCTGGCATGACCGCCACCGAGATGATGCGCGGGCAGGAGTCGTGGGCGAACGCCACGGCTGCCTTCCACCGCCTGGCCAAGCCGGTGATCGCCGCCGTGAACGGCGCCGCCGCGGGTGCGGGCTTCTCCCTGGCGCTGGCCGCCGACATCCGCCTGGCGACTCCGGCGGCGCGCTTCAACGCGGCTTTCATCCGCATCGGGCTGTCCGGCGGGGACTGCGGCTCGTCGTACTTCCTCCCCCGCGTCGTCGGCAGCGGCCGTGCGGCCGAGATCCTCATGACCGGTCGCTTCGTCGACGCGGCGGAGGCCGCCGCCATCGGCCTGGTCAACCGGGTGGTCCCCGCCGAGCAGCTGCTGGACGAGGCGGTCGCCGTGGCAGAGCAGATCGCCGGCAACTCCCCGTTCGGCGTGATGCTCACCAAGCGGGTCCTCCAGCAGAACGTCGACGCGCCCTCTCTGACGGCGGCGCTGGAGGTGGAGAACCGCAACCAGGTCCTCGCCACCCGCACCGAGGACATGGCCGAGGCGCTCACGGCCTTCCGCGAGAAGCGCGCCCCCCGGTACGTCGGACGGTGACGCCCGACCCGCCCGCCGCGAGCGGCTACGTCCCTGTGGTGCGCCCGCGCATCGGAGCCACACCCGAGCGGCCGGAGCCGCGACTGCTCGACGCCCTCCGTGCGGTGTCGATGACCGACGTCAGCGACGTCGTGGGACGGCTGTACACGATGGACCCGGGCATCCGTCCGCTCTTCGCGCCGATCACGCGCACCGTCGGAGTCTGCCGGACGGTCAAGGCCTTCCCGGGGGACAACCTGGCCGTGCACGGCGGCCTCGGCCGGGTCGGCCCCAACGACGTGCTGGTCGTGGACTGGCTCGGCTACCAGGACGGGTGCGGCAGCGGGGCCCGCGCGCTGGAGGCTCCGATCGCGCGCGGCCTGGCCGGCGTCGTCGTCGACGGCGGTTGGCGTGACGTGGCCGAGCTGCAGGCCCGCGGCTTCCCGGTGTTCGGTCGCCGGGAGACGGCCTACTCGCCGCCCAAGCGGGAACCGGGCGAGCTCGACGTCCCGGTCTGCTGCGGCGGGGTGGTCGTCGAGCCGGGCGATGTCGTCGTCGCCGACGAGGGCGGCGTTGCCGTCGTCCCGCGCCGGCACCTCATCGACGTCGTGGCCGCGCTCGCCACCCGCGCGACGGCTGAGCAGGCAGTGCTGTCCGGCGTCCAGCAGCAGCACTCCACGGCGTTCGACGCCCGGCTCGGGCTGCGCGACTGACCCCGCGACTCAGTCCGTCTGCTCGCCCTCGATCTGCACGCCGACCACCACGAGGAACGCGGCCAGCATCCGGTAGAAGCCGACCAGCAGCGAGAGCTCCAGCATCTGCGACTGCGTGTAGCGGGCCTCGAGCGACGCCCACGTGGTGACGTCGCTGCCGTCGGAGTCGACCATCTCGTCGACGAACCGCAGCAGCGTCCGGTCGTCGTCGGGCCAGGCGTCCAGCGGACCGCTCACCTGGGCGATCTCGGCGTCCGAGAGCCCGACCTGCCGTCCGATCACGACGTGCTGGGCGTGCTCGTAGCGCGACCCGGTCCGGACCGCGACCCGCAGGATGACCAGCTCCCGCTCCCGGTCGGGCAGCTCGCCGTGGCGCAGGAAGAACCCGCCGAGGGCGTTGAACCGCTTGAGCAGCAGGGGGTTGTGCGCCAGCGTCGCGAAGAGGTTGAGCGGCCGGCCGTCCTTGGTCAGCAGCGTCTTGGCGAGCAGTGCGGCCTGCTCGTCGTCCGGCGAGGCGACCGGAGCGATGCGGGGACTCGGTGCGGAGGTGCTCATGCAGGACCTGCTTCCTGGGATGCCCGCCGGGGTGCCGGGCGGGTGGTGGTCATGACCGGGACCAGCGCGGTGCCCGGCGGGCGAGGAACGCCTTGACGCCCTCGGTGCTGTCGACGGACGAGGTGGCCTGCGCCCAGGCGCTCTCGGTGGCCCGCCAGCCGTCCGCGTCGGCCTGCGCGAAGCACGCGTCGACGGCCTCCAGGCTCGCCGACACCGCGGCCGGCGAGCCTGCGCAGATGCGGTCGGCCAGCACGAGCGCGTCGCGCAGGGCCTCGCCGGGCTCGCTCAGGACGTTGACCAGCCCGAGCGACCAGGCACGCTCGGCGCTCAGCGGCTCGCCTGTCAGCAGCATCTGCCGGGCGACGTTGAGCGGCAGCTGCCGGGGACCGCGGAACAGCCCGCCGCAGTTGGCGACCAGCCCGAGGCGCACCTCCGGCAGGCCGAGCAGGGCGGTGCGCGACGCGACGACCAGGTCGCAGGCGAGGAGCAGCTCGAAGCCCCCGCCGAGGGCCGGCCCCTCCACGGCGGCGACCAGCGGGGTACGACGTCGGCGCCGAGCGACGCCGTACTCACCCCCGCGTGAGGTGGCCGGGCCCGCGCCGTGGACCAGGTCGGTGCCGGCCGAGAAGACCTCGCTCGTCCCGGTCAGCACCCCGACGCGCAGCTCGGGGTCGTCGTCGAGCGCGTTGAGCGCCGTGTCCAGGCCGGCGGTCATCGTCGCGTCCACGGCGTTGCGGCGGGCCGGCCGGTCCATCCTGATCACCAGGACCTGGCCCTGACGCTCGGTCGTCACCGCCATGCACGGCCCGTCCCGGGCGCGGCAGCCTCGAGCGCCGCGACCTCCTGGCGGTAGGCGACGGGGTCCAGCTCGAGCTCGTAGCGGGGGCGGTCCGGGTAGCGCTCGTGCAGCTCGCGCTTCTCCCGCGCGACATCGGCCCGCATGGCGTCGGCGGACGGCAGCACGACCTCGCCGGCCACGACGGCGGCCATCAGCCGGCACTGCGTGTCCATCATCCGGATGTTCGCGCCCGCGCTGACGTTGAACATCCCGATGAAGCAGAGGTTCGGCCGGCCCGGCGGGAAGATCCGCTTGTAGAGGTCGACGCGGCGGCCGACCACGGGAACGACGTGGGGGGCCAGGAACGGGAGGTCGACCTCGTAGCCGGTCGCGGCCAGCATGACGTCGAACTCCTCGCGGCGGCCGTCGGCG
>SCTD01000496.1 GCA_004299215.1 Frankiales bacterium
CGACCACTCCGGCGAGCAGGAGCAGCAGGGCGAGCAGGATCCGGCGCATGCGGGGTGTGTTCGACGACTCCCCGGTCGGTCCTGCGTCCGCTCGTAGACTGAGCGGCATGACAGCTGTGGGCGTGGTCGGTGCCACCGGGCAGGTGGGCGCCGTCATGCTGCGCCTGCTGGCGGAGCGAGGAGTCCCGCTGGACGGGCTACGGCTGTTCGCCAGCGCCCGCTCGGCCGGCTCCACGCTGAGCGTCGGCGGCCGCCAGATCGTGGTGGAGGACGCCTCCACGGCCGACCCGGGCGGGCTCGACATCGCGCTCTTCTCCGCCGGCGGCGGGACCTCCCGCGAGCTCGCGCCGCGATACGCCGCCGCGGGCGCCACCGTCATCGACAACTCCAGCGCCTGGCGGATGGACCCCGACGTCCCGCTGGTCGTCAGCGAGGTGAACCCGGAGGCGCTCAAGGACGCGCGCAAGGGCATCGTCGCGAACCCGAACTGCACGACCATGGCCGCGATGCCGGTGCTCAAGCCGCTGCACGACGCGGCCGGCCTCGTCCGCATCGTCGCGAGCACCTACCAGGCCGTCTCCGGCAGCGGCCTGGCCGGCGTCGAGGAGCTCGACGGGCAGGTCCGCAAGACCGCCGACCGGGCCACCGAGCTGGTGCACGACGGCTCCGCCGTCGACTTCCCCGCTCCGAGCAAGTACGTCGCCCCGATCGCGTTCAACGTGCTGCCGATGGCGGGCTCGGTCGTGGACGACGGGTCGTTCGAGACCGACGAGGAGCAGAAGCTCCGCAACGAGAGCCGCAAGATCCTCGGCATCCCCGACCTGCGGGTGTCCGGGACCTGCGTGCGCGTGCCGGTCTTCACCGGGCACTCGCTCTCGCTCAACGTCGAGTTCGACCGGCCCATCACCGTGGCCGAGGCGACCGAGCTGCTCCGCGGCGCCCCCGGTGTCGAGCTCGCCGACGTGCCGAACCCGCTGCTGGCGGCAGGACGTGATCCCTCGTACGTGGGTCGGATCCGGCAGGACGGGCAGAACGGCCTCGTGCTGTTCGTGAGCAACGACAACCTGCGCAAGGGGGCGGCCCTCAACGCGGTGCAGATCGCCGAGCTGCTGCTGGCGGGTGCGCGGGCGTGAGCGACACCACGCAGGCGATCCCGAACGACGGGTCCGATCGGGTCGTCGCTGACCGCTACCGCCTGCAGGGGCTGCTCGGCCGCGGCGGCACGGCGGAGGTCTGGAAGGCCGAGGACGACGCGCTGGGCCGTGCCGTGGCGCTGAAGCTCGTCACGGTGCAGACCGACGAGAGCTCGGCCCGCGCCGGCGAGGAGGCGCGGCTGCTGGCCCGCCTGTCCCACCCGTCGATCGTGCCGGTCTACGACGCGGGCACCGACGAGCAGGGCCGGCCGTGGGTCGTCATGGAGCTGGTGGAGGGCGAGACGCTCTCCGACACGATCGGCCGCGGGCCGATCACGTCGGAGCGCACCGCGTCCATCGGCACCTCCGTCGCGCAGGCGCTGTCGTACGTCCACGACCAGGGCCTCGTCCACCGCGACGTCAAGCCCGGCAACGTGCTCATCGGCGACGACGGCCGGGTCCGGCTCACCGACTTCGGCATCGCCCGGCTCGTTGACGCCGCTCGCGTCACGTCCACCGGGATGATGGTCGGGACCGCCTCCTACCTCGCGCCCGAGCAGGTGGCCGGCGAGCCGGTCGGCCCACCGGCCGATGTGTACGCCCTCGGCCTGGTGCTGCTCGAGTGCCTGACCGGCGAGCGGGAGTACGCCGGGAGCACGGTCGAGGTCGCCCTCGCCCGGCTGCACCGCCAGCCCGAGGTGCCCTCGACGCTCCCCGACGGCTGGCCCGGGCTGCTGCGCGCCATGACGGCACGCGAGCCGGAGAACCGGCCGACCCCCGCCCAGGTCGCCGAGGAGCTCGGCGCGGTCGCGGCCGGCGGCCAGGCCACCACCGTCCTGCCGAGCCGGCCCGCTCCCGTCGCCGACCGCACCCAGGTGCTCTCGCAGACCCGGGTCAGCCCGGTCGCGGCCGCCCCCGCTCCGGCGGTGCGCGCGGCCCCGCGCCGCAGCCCGTGGCCGCTGGCGCTGCTGCTGCTCGCGCTGGTCGCGCTCGGCGTCGCCGGCGCCCTCTACCTCTCCCAGGACCGCGGCACCACCGGGCCGCTGCCGGCCGTCGACCCCGGGATCGAGGAGCCGCTGAGGACCCACCTGGAGCAGCTGCAGGACGAGGTGGACGCGTGAGGCCCCTCTGGCTGGTCCCTGCCGTTGCGCTCGTCCTGACCGGGTGCTCCTCCGCCGAGCCCCGCGCCGAGCTCCGCGGCGACGTGGAGAGCATCACGCTGGCGGCGAACGACGGTGACGCCGACGCCGTCCGCGAGGCCGTCGACGAGCTGCTGTCGACCATCCGCCGGCAGGTCGTGCAGAACGAGCTGTCGCGTGAGAAGGGCGAGGCGCTGCGGGCGATCGCCCTGCGCATCGCGGAGGACGCCGACCTCCTGGACCCGGAGCCGACTCCGTCGCCGACGGAGGAGCCGTCCCCGACCGAGGAGCCCTCTCCGACGGAGGAGCCGTCCCCGACCGAGGAGCCCTCGCCCACGCCGGAGCCCTCTCCGACGGAGGAGCTGCCGGTGGAGGAGCCGTCGCCGAGCGAGGAGCCCTCGCCGATCCTGGAGATCTCCCCGGCCGGTTCGCAGAGCTCGCCGTCGCCGGCCGCAGCCCAGTCCGGCTCCGCCCCGTCCCCCGCCTCGACGTCCTCCCCGGCGGCGTGACGGCCCGACGCACGCTGCTGGCGCTGCCGGTGGCGGCGCTGCTGCTGACGGGGTGCTCCGTCGACCCCGGGGCCGAGCGGCGCGAGATCGTGCTCGGTGATGCCGAGCAC
>SCTD01000497.1 GCA_004299215.1 Frankiales bacterium
CGACGAGCTCTCGCGTCTGGACCGACTCGGATCCGCTGGCCTCCCACCCGGCTCCGGCGAGCGCGTGCTCGACCTTCGGGGCGAAGGCGCCAAGACCGACCGCGACGACCGCCCAGGCGATCAGCACGATGCGCAGGTGAGCGGACGTCCACAGGCCGAGGCGGCCGAGCGGGCCGTAGCCGTGGCGGACCAGCGGCTCCACGTGCGGGGGTTCGACGGAGAGCATCCGGACGTCGGACATGCGGGTTCCTCCTGGGGCAGTGGGGGTGACGATGGAGTCAACCACATACCCCTAGGGGTATTCTTCCCGGCGGATCGTCGCCGACCTGTCACGTGCGCGATAGTGAGCAGGAACGGCTCATCTGCCATGTTCGTGGTGACCACCCGCCGACCGGCCAAGGAGTTCTCATGCGCATCGCCGAAGTTCTCAGCTCGAAGGGCGACGCCGTCGTCAGCGTTCCGCCCGAGTGCGACGTGGCCGGCCTGCTCGCCGTGCTGGCCGAGCACGGCATCGGTGCTGTCGTGGTCTCCTCCGACGGCAAGACCGTCGAGGGCATCGTCAGCGAGCGCGACGTGGTCCGCGCGCTCGGCCTGCGCGGGGCGTCCGTCCTGCAGGAGACGGTCCAGCAGATCTGCACCGTGGAGGTGCACACGGTCGGACCGGACGGGAAGCTCGACGACCTGATGCAGGTCATGACCGAGCAGCGGATCCGGCACGTCCCGGTCGTGGTCGACGGCGAGCTGCGCGGCATCGTGAGCATCGGCGATGTCGTCAAGCGCCGCATGGGCGAGCTGGAGCAGGAGCGCTCCGCGCTCACCGACTACATCACCACCGGAGGCTGACGGCAGCTCCGTGGGGTAGGAAGGATGCATACCCAGGGAGGTATCAGCCGTGACCTACGGGACCACCATCACGACCGACCGCGACTTCGCGGAGACCGTCGAGCTGACGAGAGCGGCCCTTGCCGACAACGGCTTCGGCGTCCTGACCGAGATCGACGTGCAGGCGACGCTGAAGAAGAAGCTCGACGTGGACATGGAGCCCTACCTGATCCTGGGCGCCTGCAACCCTCAGCTGGCTCACCGGGCGCTGGGCGTCGAGCGCGACATCGGGCTGCTGCTGCCGTGCAACGTCGTCGTGCGCCGCGACGGCGACCGCACCGTCGTGCAGGCGCTCGACCCGCAGGTGATGGTCTCCGTCCCCGGGCGGCCCGAGCTGCAGCCGGTCGCCGACGAGGCGGGCAAGCGGCTGACGGCGGCGCTCGCGGCGGTGGCGGCCGGCGGCTCCTAGCGCGACGCGCGCGGGGCCGGGAGCTCCCACTCCCTGTGGATCGCCAGCAGGCGCAGCACCACGATCACGACCACGCAGCCCCAGGTGACGAGGGGGCCGCGCACGTCCTCGTCCCAGGCCGCGGCGAAGGCGGCGGAGCCGAGGATCGCGGGCGTCGCGTACCACTCGCGCTGGGCGAACAGCCGTGGCGGATCGCCGGCCAGCAGGTCGCGGATCACCCCGCCGCCGACGCCCGTGAGCACGCCGACGATGACCGCCGTCAGCGGTGAGGTGCCGAGCTGCAGCGCCTTCAGCGTCCCGGCGACGGCGAACAGGCCCAGACCGGCCGCGTCCAGCAGGAGGACGGCGCGTTCGATGCGGGAGACCCTGTGGTGGAAGAAGAACGTCACGACCCCGGCGGCAGCGGCGGCGGTGAGCAGTCGCCAGTCCGAGATCCCCACGGGCGGCACGGAGCCGATCAGGACGTCGCGCAGGATCCCACCGCCGAGCCCGGCGGCGGCCGCGAGGATGAGCAGCGACAGCGCGTCGAGCTCCTTGCGGGCGGCAGCCAGCGCACCGGTCAGCCCGAAGACGAAGACACCCAGCAGCTCCAGGGCCGGCAGCGGCCAGGAGTCCCCGGACCACGACTGCGCGGCGACCAGACTGGACACCGGCAAAGGCTAGGTCAGGTGCCGTCGAGCACGCACTCCATCCGCTCGCAGCTGCGACAGCTCGTGCACAGCGCCGTCGCGTCGTGACATCCTGCGGCGAGCCCTGAGGAGGAGCGCCGTGTTCGACTCGTCGTACGACGTCGTGCAGGTCCCCGTCGACGGTGGCGAGCTCACCGTCGGGCGGTGGGGGAGCGGTCCGCGCACCGTCGTGGCCGCGCACGGCGTCACCGCGAACCACACGTCCTTCCACCCGCTCGCCGACGCGCTCGGGGACGAGTTCACCCTGCTGGCGCCCGACCTCCGTGGCCGGGCCGGCAGTCGCGACGTGGGACCGCCGTACGGCATGGCCGCGCACGCGGACGACGTCGCAGCGGTGGTCCGCTCGCTCGCGGACGGGAACCCGGTGACGCTGCTCGGGCACAGCATGGGCGGCTTCGTCGCCGCGGTCGCTGCCGCGCGTCACGCCGACCTCGTCTCGTCCGTGGTGCTCGTCGACGGCGGCCTGCCGCTGGACCTCGGACCGGCGGCGGCGCTGCCGATCGAGGACCTGCTGAAGGCGGTGCTCGGTCCGGCGATCGAGCGGCTCGGCATGACGTTCGCGTCGGTGGAGGCCTACCTCGACTTCTGGCGGCAGCACCCGGCGCTCGCCGCGGACTGGAGCCCGTACGTCGAGCGCTATCTCCAGACGGACCTGGTCGACGACGGCGGCGCGCTCCGGCCGTCGACGCGCAAGGAGGCGGTCATCGCC
>SCTD01000047.1 GCA_004299215.1 Frankiales bacterium
GGCAGACGGTGGGGATCACCTCCGACGGCATCACCGCGGCGGGACAGGACGGGCCGGACCCGAGCCCGGCCGTCGACGCCGCGAACTCCGTCCTGGCCGCCGCCAAGGCCGTCCTCGCCCTCAGCGAGCCGATCGCCGTGCAGGACGGCGGGAACGCCAGCTACACCGCGGGCAGCCTCGTGCTGTCCTTCACGCAGAGCAGCGGCGCGGTGTTCACCCTGCTGATCGGCGGGGCGAACGTCTCCGTCGCAGCGGTTGCGGGAGAGCCGGTGCTCGCCCCGCCGGACCTCCCGCCCGCGGAGCCGGTCGGGGCGCCGGCGCCACCGCCGGCGTTCGACGTGGGGACCGGCGAGGTCGTGTCGGCCGCGCCGCCGCCGGCCGCCGGGATGCCCCCCGTCCCGGATCCCGTAGCCCCCCCGGTCGTGGCGCTGCCCGTGCAGCGCGCCGGCTTCGCCCTGCCCGCGCCGCTGTCGCCGGCCTGGCTGGTGCTCGCCGCCCTCGGCTCGCTGCTGGTCGGGTCGGCCCTCACCAAGGTCCCCGCGACCGTGATCGCCGGCGGTGCCGCGCGTCCCTGTCCCCTCGAGGAGAGCCCATGAGCGTCGTCACGGTCCCCACCGCCGCGCGGTCCGAGCGGCTCCGGTCGCGCGCCGGCGCGCTGCGGAGCAGGTCGCGGGCGGCCGAGCCCGGCCGGCGGATGCTGCTGCTCGGCGGGATCCTGCTGCCGCTCGGGGTGCTGCTGGTGCTGATCGGCTGGCTCGGCACGGCGCGCACGCCGCTGGTCTTCGAGCAGGTGCCGTACGTCGTGTCCGGCGGGCTGCTCGGCCTCGCCCTCGTCGTGATCGGCGGCTTCCTCTACTTCTCCTACTGGCAGACGCTGGTCATCCGCGCCCTGCGTGAGAACGCCGACCAGCTCGGCGCCTCCCTCCAGCGCATCGAGGGGCTGCTCGCCGCCGACGCGAAGGACGGGACCCGACCGGCGGTCGGCGGGGACGAGCTCGTCGCGACCGCGACCGGGACGATGCTGCACCGGCCGGACTGCAGCGTCGTCGTGGGCCGCGACCGGCTCCGGCCGGTGCCGGCGCAGGCTCCCGGCATGACGCCGTGCTCGCTCTGCCAGCCGCTCGACGCATGACGACCGACCGCAGGAGCTCCCCGATGCGCCGCGCCACCCCCAGCCTCGTCCTCGTCGTGCTGCTCGGCGTCTTCGCCGCCGGCTGCGGCACGCACGTCGACCCCGAGATCCGCCGGCAGGCAGCCGATGCGCTGCTCTCCGGAGGCGGCGGGGGAGGCAGCGGCAGCAGCAGCGGCGCGGACGGCGCGAGCGGCCCGACCCAGGACGGCGCCGTCGCGGGAGGGGACGCGACGGTGACCGACGCGGGCGGGACGACGTCGGCGACCGGCGGCACGTCCGGTGGCGCCGCCACCGGTGGCGACCCGGCGACCTCCGGTGCCGCGGGGGCGGGCGCGCCGGCACCGGTCGGCGGCAACGGCGGCGCGACCGACGTCGGCGTCACCGCCGACGCCATCACGATCGGCACCGTCGCCTCGCTGTCCGGACCGATCCCCGGCCTGTTCGAGGGCGCCGTCAACGGCACCAACGCCTACGTGAAGTACGTCAACAGCACCGGCGGCGTCTACGGCCGGCAGCTCGAGATCGCGGTCGGCGACGACCAGAACGAGTGCGGCGCCAACCAGAACCGCTACCGCGACCTCAGCCCGAAGGTGTTCGCCTTCGTCGGCGGCTTCAGCGTCTTCGACGAGTGCGCGGCCCGCGTCATGAAGCCGCAGCCGAAGGTCCCGCTCGTGCAGTACGCCCTCAGCGGCGCGGCGAACGCGCTGCCCAACCTCTTCAGCCCGCAGGCATCGGTCCCCGGCTACGCCACCGGACCGTTCGAGTACTGGACCAAGAAGTACGGCGCCAAGACCAAGAAGGTCGGCACCGTCTACTCGCAGAACGCCGCGGCCGCCGACTCGCACCGGGCCATCAGCGCCGCCGCGAAGTCGGTCGGCTGGGAGTTCATCTACGAGCGCGGCGCGGCGAGCACGGAGCAGGACTTCACCGCCGACATCGTGCGCATGCGCCAGGACGGCGTCGAGCTGGTCTTCCTCATGGCGACGACCGCGCAGAACGCCGCCCGCATCAAGCGGGCCGCCGACAGCCAGGACTTCAGGCCGGTGTGGATCGTGCAGGTGGCCTACGACCAGAGCTTCATCACCTTCATGGGCGGCCCGGAGGCGGCCGAGGGCGTCGAGGGCGCCAACCTGTTCTCGCTCTACTTCGGCGAGGACGAGGCCAAGCGCGTGCCGGAGGTCGCGCTCTACCAGCAGTGGATGAAGCGCAACAACCCCAAGGCCAACCTCGACGTGTTCTCGATGTACGGCTGGACGTCGGCGAAGCTGTTCGTGCAGGCGCTCAAGGACGCCGGCCCGAAGGCGACCCGCGCCGGGCTGCTCGCCTCGCTCAAGAAGGTGCAGGACTACGACGCCGACGGGATGCTCGCGCCGAGCGGCCCCGCGCCGAAGAGACCGGCGACCTGCTACGTGCTCTGGCAGATCAAGGGCGGGAAGTACGTCCGCGTCGACACGCCGGCCACCGGCTACCGCTGCGACGGGACGTACTTCCGGACCGGTGCCTGACGCCGTCCACCGCGCGCGGATCAGCGACCGCTCCTAGCCTGGTGCCCGTGACCGCCCCGACCGACGACCCCGTCGCCGACTTCTTCGCGAGCTCCTCGGTGGCCGAGCACGC
>SCTD01000498.1 GCA_004299215.1 Frankiales bacterium
TTCGCGGCGATGACGTCGGCGTTGTCGTGCTCGAACACCCGCTGCCTCACGGTGTCGGGGATGAAGTCCATCTGCTGGCTGCAGAGCAGGACGGCCACCTCGAGCGGCACCTCGGCCGCGACCTGCTCCACGACGTCGCCGTGCACGAGCTCGGGGTCGGCGGCGACGATCTCCTCGACCCGGGCCGCCGCGGCGTCGACGGCAGCCTGCAGCTCAGGGGTGACGGTGTCGGTGTCGTCCACGGGTCGGGCTCGCTCTCTGACGGGGTGCTGGCGAGGGTCCGTCGCCGGGTGCCTGCCCAGTCTGCCCCAGTCTCAGCCGGAGCGGGGTCGACGGACCCCCCGGAACGCACGTCGGCCCGGCCCCCGCGAGGGGACCGGGCCGACGAGAGGTGCTGGAACTACTGCGGAACGACGTTCTCCGCCTGCGGGCCCTTCGGGCCCTGGGTGATGTCGAACTCGACGCGCTGGTTCTCGTCGAGGGACTTGTAGCCGTCGGTGGCGATCGCGGAGAAGTGCACGAAGACGTCGGCGCCGCCGCCGTCCTGAGCGATGAAGCCGAAGCCCTTCTCGGCGTTGAACCACTTCACAGAACCCTGAGCCATGTTGCTGTCTCCTTCAAGACTTCGGGGCGCGCACTGTGCGCGGACCCTGATTGAGCTGTCGGAGACGCAAGAACGCCCGCGACCACACGTCCGCGGGCGTTGATGAACACGAGCGAAGAGGTGCAACTGCAACCAGTGCACGAGTCTACACGGGTGAGACTGTTGCGGGGAAGGGCGCAGCGCCCGCCGATGACGGGAGCCCGTGTGACCACGACCCTGGCCGCCTCGACCGGGCCGGCGGGCGCCCGCGCACGGGCGGTCTCCGGTTTCACGCTCTACGACGTCGCCAACTCGGCCTTCGTGACCACCGTCGTCACCGCTGTGGGAGGGCCGTTCCTCACGGCGATCGCCGAGCACGCGGCCGACGACCGCGGCCGGGTGTGGGTGCTGGGGCTCGAGCCGCGGGCCAGTGCGCTGTTCGCCTACGCCGTGAGCTTCTCGGTCATCCTGCAGGTCGTACTGCTGCCGATCCTCGGCGCCGCCTCGGACCGGCCGGTCGCCAAGCGGCGCGTCCTGGTGCTGGGCACGGCGGTCGGCGCCGTCGCGACGCTGGTGATGGCGGTGGTCCCGATGGGCGCCGTGCTGCCCGCCTTCGCGGCCTTCGTCGTGGCGAACGTCGCCTTCGGTGCAGCGATCCTGGCCTACAACGCCTACCTCGCGGACGTCGCCGAGCTGCCCGACCGCGACCGCGTCTCCGCCCGCGGCTTTGCCTTCGGCTACGCCGGCGGCGCCTTCGTGCTCGCCCTGTCGCTCGGCCTCATCACGGCCGCCGAGCCGCTCGGCATCGACCGCGGCACGGCGGTGCGGATCACCATCGCCGTCTCCGGGATCTGGTGGGCCGCAGTCGGTCTCGTGGCGGTGCGCCGGCTGGACGCGGTACGCGAGCTGCCGGGCTACGACGCCACGACCAGCACCGAGCCGCTGCTGGCTCAGGCGCGCTCCTCGATGCGGCAGCTCCTCGGCTCGCTGCGCGCCCTGCGCGCGCTGCCCGGCACCGCGCGCTACCTGCTCGCCTTCCTGCTCTTCAACGACGCGATCCAGGCGGTCGTCGCGCTGTCCGCCGTGGTGCTGACCCAGGAGCTCTTCGTCGCCAAGGGCCAGGAGGCCGAGGACGCGACACCGTTCCTGCTGCAGCTCATCCTGCTCATCCAGGTGGTGGCGGTCTTCGGTGCGCTGGCCTCGGCCCGGCTCGCGCGCCGCTACGGCGCCAAGTCAACGCTGCTGCTCACCCTCGTCCTGTGGAGCTCCGTCGTCGTCTACGCCGTGGTCGCGCTCGACAGCACCGCAGCGGCGTACGCGATGGGCATCGTCATCGCCCTGGTGCTCGGTGGCTCGCAGTCGCTCGCGCGGTCGCTGTTCAGCTCGATGGTCCCTCAGCACCGGCAGGCCAGCTTCTTCGGCTTCTACGAGCTGGCCGAGCGCGGTACCGCGTGGGTCGGCACGCTGGTCTTCGCGATCGTGCTGGACATCACCGGGTCCTACCGCGGTGCGCTGCTCAGCCTGCTCGTCCTGTTCGTGTCGGGCGGCCTGCTGCTCGCGGCGACCGACACCGACGCGGCCATCGCGGCGGCCCGCGACGCCGAGGACACCGGTGACCCCGCGGTCGTGGAGGTCCCTCCTCAGTAGCGCGCGCCGACCGGTGCCGGGAGGGCATCCAGCTCGGCGAGGTCGTCGGCTGTCAGCGTCACGGTCGCCGAGGCGGCGTTCTCCTCCAGGTAGCGCAGCTTCTTGGTACCCGGGATCGGCACGACGTGCTCGCCCTGCGCGAGCACCCACGCCAGGGACACCTGGGCCGGGGTCGCACCCACGCGGCCGGCCACGGCGCGGACCTGCTCGACCAGTGCGGTGTTCGCCGCCATCGCCTCGGGGGTGAAGCGCGGGTTGCGAGCACGGAAGTCGCCGTCGTCGAAGGATCCCGGCGCGAGCGTCCCGGTGAGGAACCCGCGGCCGAGAGGGGAGAACGCCAGGAAGCCGGCGCCGTTCTCCGCGCACCACGGCAGCACCTCGGGCAGCGGGTCCCGGGTCCAGAGCGACAGCTCCGACTGCACGGTCGCCACCGGGTGGACGGCTGCCGCGCGGGTCAGCTCCTCGACGCCGACCTCGCTCATGCCGAGCGCGAGCGCCTTGCCGGCCGCGACCTGCTCCGCCATGGCGCCCCAGGTCTCCTCGACCGGCACGGCAGGGTCCACGCGGTGCAGCTGCCAGAGGTCGACCCGGTCGGTGCCGAACCGCCGCAGGGACGCGTCGAGCGCGACGCGGACGTGCTCGGGCCGCCCGTCCCGCACGATCCCGTCCGGGCCGAGCAGCAGCCCGCACTTCGTCGCGAGGAACGCCTCGTCGCGGCGGCCGGCGAGCGCGCTGCCCACCAGCTCCTCGTTCGTGAACGGCCCGTAGACGTCGGCGGTGTCGATGAGGGTGACGCCCAGGTCCAGCGCCCGGTGGAGCACCGCGCGGGACTGCTCGTCGTCGCGCTCTGCGGCGCCGTACGCGTAGGACATGCCCATGCAGCCGAGGCCGACCGCGCCGACCTCACGACCACCGCTGCCGAGTGCCCGGCGAGGAAGAGTCATCCGACCATCGTGCCGCCACCCGATCGGGTGACGGGGGACACCCCCACGGGTGACGAGGCACCAGTGTGCGCCTGCTGACTTGCCTGCTGTTGTCCGTTCTCACCGCTCTCGCCACCCCTGCCGCGGCGGCCGTCATGGTCGACCCCGGGACGGGGACGGAGTACGAGACCGCCCGTGTGGTCGTGCCCATGACCTTCCCGGTCGCCGGCCCGACGCGGTTCAGCGACAACTGGCTGGTCTGCCGCTCGGGCTGCTCCCGGATGCACATGGGGCAGGACCTGATGGCGGCGAAGATGACCCCGCTCGTCGCAGCCTTCGACGGCGTCGTCACCTCGGTCCGGCGCGAGGCGACGCCGAACAGCGGCGGCAACTACCTGGTGCTGACCGGTGACCGCGGTCCGGCCGCGGGCTGGTCCGCCATCTACATCCACGTCAACAACGACACACCCGGGACCGACGACGGGCGGGGCACCGGGAAGTGGGACTTCCCGGCCGGCATCGCGCCCGGTGTCCGCGTCCTCGCCGGCCAGCTCGTCGGCTGGCTCGGCGACTCCGGCAACGCCGAGAGCACCGGGCCGCACCTGCACGTCGAGCTGCGCAAGGGCGACGGCTGGCGCGGAGTGGTGCACAACGCCTATCCCTCGCTGGTGGCCGCGCGGCGGCTGAGCGCACCGCTCCCGAGCGGCCCGCACCCGGACGGCTCGCTGCTGCGGCACCCGACCGGCGCGCTCTTCCTGCTCGACGACGGCCGGAAGCGGCCCATCACCGCCCCGGTGCTCGCGGCGACCGGCCGCGCGCCGGCTACGGCGGTGCCGATGACCGCGGCCGAGTC
>SCTD01000499.1 GCA_004299215.1 Frankiales bacterium
GCAGGATCGTGTTGGCGCCGTGGCTGCCCCCGACGAGCAGCGGACGCGTGAAGCCGACCTCGTCGAGCACGGCGGCGAGGTCGGCGGCGATTCGGCCGTAGCCGTAGCGGCGGCGGTCGAGCAGGGGCGTGGAGCGGCCGTGGCCGCGGGTGGAGTAGTGGAGCACGGTGAAGCGCTCCTGCAGCCGTTCGACCACCGGGCGACCGTCCTCCAGGCTGCCGGACAGGCCGTGCAGCCACACGAGCTCGGGCCCGGTCCCGACGACCTCGGCCTCGAGCTCGACGTCGGGCTCGACGGCGACCCGCAGCGTGGTCACGCGGACCTCTCGCTCTGGACGTCGAGAGCCTGCGCGTAGGCCAGCGCGAGACCCCATGCCGCCGCGGACTTCACCGCGGTCATGGCTGCGGAGCCCTCGACCACGCGGTCGGGCAGGGCCAGGGCGACGGCGTCGACGACAGCGGGGTGCCGGCGGACCAGGCCGCCGGCGATGACCACCAGCCGGCAGTCGGCGAGCCGCTGGTCACGGATGGCGCCCGCGACCGCGGCCGCGACCGTCGGGACGGCGTCGTCGGGCATGGGGTCGGGCAGCGCCCACCCTGCCGCGACCGTCTCGAGGCATCCGGCAAGCCCGCAACGACAGGTGATGTCGCCGAAGGACCCGCCGTGACCGAGCAGGTTGGTGCCGACCACGGCGCAGTCGCGCACGACGGCCCCGCCGACGCCTGTCCCGAGCCCGACGAAGACCAGGTCGGCGCCGTCGCGCAGCGCCGACTCGCCGAGCGCAGCGGCCTCGGCGTCGTTCAGGAGCAGGGACGCCGGTCGGTCGAGGCCCAGCTGCTCCGCCGGGTCGACGTCCCACCATCCGAGGTTGGAGGCCGCCAGCACGCGGTCGCCGGCGATCAGCCCGGGGACGGCGAGCAGGACGGGCAGGCCGGGTGGGGGGACGGCACCCGGCAGCACGAGAGGCGAGGAGCCGGTCAGCACGACCGTCTCCGTGCTGCCGCCGCCGACCTCGATGCACGCCACCGGCCCGTGCGGCAGGGCGTGCACGGCGGCTCCTCGAGGGCTGACGGGTAGTTTGCAGTGAGAGTTTGCAAATTGCCCGGCCGAGTGTCAAGGTCTGCGCGTCCTCACGGGAAGGAGCGGACGTGCTCGCGCTGCGCGGAGGTCGCGTGCTGACTGCCGACGGGTGGTCGTGCGACGACCTCCTCATCGACGGCGGCACGGTGGTGGCCCCGGGGCGAGGTGAGGCGGACCACGTGCTCGACGTCACGGGTGCCGTCGTGGCGCCGGGGATGGTGGACCTGCACGTGCACGCCGCGGGCGGACACAGCGCGCAGGGACCCCGGTCCGACCTCGACGGCATGGCGCGCTGCCTGGCGGCGGCAGGCACGACGTCGTTCCTGGCCACCGCCTCCGCGGCTCCGCTGGAGGAGCTGCGCGACCTGCTCGGCGGCGGTCGGCCCTCGGCCGGAGCCCGCTGCGTCGGCGTGCACCTCGAGGGACCGTGGCTGTCACCCGACGCCGCCGGGGCGCAGCCGCCGGGAGCGCTGCGCTCGCCGTCCGTGGACGAGGCGCTCTCCCTGCTGTCGGCCGGCGACGACCTGCGGTGCGTCACCCTCGCGCCTGAGCTGCCGGGCGCTCTCGACGTCGTCTCGGCCCTGGTCGCGCGCGGGGTACGGGTCTCGCTCGGCCACAGCACGACGTCGTACGAGGACGCCGTCGCGGCCCTTGCCGCCGGCGCCCGCGGCGTGACGCACTGCTTCAACGCGATGAGCCAGCTGTCCGGCCGCGACCCCGGTCTCGTCGGGGCCGCCCTGTCGTGGCCGGACCTGGTCGTCGAGGTGATCGCCGACGGGGTGCACGTGCACCCGGCCGCCGTGCTCGCCCTGCACGCCGCCCGCGGTCCCGAGGGCGTGGCCCTGGTCAGCGACTGCGTCGACGGATGCGCCCCCGCGGACGCCCTGGTCCGCGACGGCGACGTGCTCCGCCTGCCGGACGGGAGGCTGGCCGGGTCGGCGCTGGCGCTCGTCGACGCGGTGCGGAACGTCGTCTCCTGGGGTGTACCGCTCGCGGACGCCCTCGCGATGTCCTCGACCACGCCTGCGGCTGCGCTGGGGCTGGACGT
>SCTD01000500.1 GCA_004299215.1 Frankiales bacterium
GTGCACCGGGACCAGGCCGGGAGCCTTCGGGTCCGCCGCAGGCAGCGGGAGCGGACCGCGCGCGACGACGTGCGGTACCCAGATCCCGGCTGCGGCCGGACCGGTGAGCCGCAAGGGCCGCGGCGCCGCCGGCCAGTGACCCACGAGCTGCCGCCGCGCGGCGACGACGACCCGGTCCAGCTGGTCGCCCAGAGCGGTTGCGGCTCGGACCGTCAGGCTCTTCCGCAGGTGCTCGGCGACCCGCGCCTCGCCAGGAGGTTCTGCCGGCCGGTCGACCAGAAGCAGGTCCAGACACAGGTCGCGCAACACGGCATCCAGCCGATCCGCGGGTGGCGCCGCCCGGCCGCTCTCCCAGGAGGCCCAGGTCGTCCGAGGGACGTCACAGCGCTCCGCGGCGGCGCGAATCGAGAGGTGACGGCGGTGACGGGCATCTCGGAGCATCTCGGGCAGGCGCATCCGTCGACCCTGGTGCGGTCACGGCACGTCCGGGGTCGGGCCCGCGTGATGTGTGGACGTCTCGCGCCGCCCACACCCGTGACAACCAGGTTGGACAGTCACCGTGCAACCGACATCAAGACCCGGTGGCCCGACGTGGCTGCCGGCGGCGTGCCGCCTGCCGCCTGGGGCCTGCTGCCTCCCGCATGCTGCCTGCCGTCTGTCGCGCCTGTCGCGGCGGCCACGACGACCGGCCCGCGCTGGCGCGCCGATCCGGAGTGACGACCACGTCGGACAGTCACCGCGCAACCGGCACCAAGACCTGTCGCCGGCGAGGGCCGACACGAGAGCGCCGGCGCAAGGGGGTGCGAGGGGAGGGGCGAGGGGAGGTGCGAGCGGGGGTGCGAGGGGAGGGACACGGTCGGCGACGCCTGCCGCACCTCAGCCCGGCAGCAGAAGACCCTCGCGCAGCAGCCGCCGGGCGAGCACCAGGGCGCTCTCCTCGTCCAGCCCTGGGAGCTCCGCCGGCGTGGTCGGCCCGGCCAGCAGGTGGCGCACTGCGGGCTCGGTGAAGGCCGGCAGCGCCACGGACTTCCCCGGCAGCGCCAGCACGATCGAACCGGAGTCGACGCGGACCCCGACCTCCAGCCCCGCGCGCGGGCGCAGCGCGGACGCAGGGCCGAGCGACCGGACCGCAGCTGCCGACGCCAGCAGCGACAGCGGCTCGGCAGGTACCGAGCGCGCCAGCCGCCGGTCGACCACCTCGGCGACCGACGACGTCGGGAGCGACTCCAGCCACGCAGCCGCCTGCCGCAGGAAGTCCGGCAGCGAGTCCGCCAGCGAGGAGCGCGGCGCGACGGGCAGCGCCGAGCGGAACTGCTCGGCACCTGCGGCAAGGGTGACCGCATCGCGCAGCACGTCGTACCAGGTCGTGGCGAGCACCCCGACGGTCAGGTGGACGCTGTCGACGTCGGTCGTGAGCGCGGCGTGCACGTACCCGCGCGGGAGGTAGAGCGCGTCCCCGGCCTCGAGCTCGACGTCGACCAGCGGCTCGGCACCGTCCGGCACCAGGTGCGCACCGGACTGCGGCTGGTCGGGCAGCGGCAACCGGAGCACCGGTTCGTGCACGATCCAGCGCTTGCGACCGCTGACCTGCAGCACGAAGACGTCGTGGGTGTCGTGGTGGAAGTCGAAGCCCTGGTGCTGCCCGCCCGGCGTCAGGTAGGCGTTGCACTGGGTCGGGTGGCCGAGCTCGGCGGCGAGCGACCGGCAGAAGCGCGCGACCGGCGGGTGCATCCGGTGCACGGACTGGAGCACCAGGGTGGCGCCGTCGGCGTACTGCGCCGCGAGCGCCGCCGGGTCCACGAGGTCGCCGATCCGGCGTGACCCGGCCGTCACCGTCCGGGTCGGCAGCGGCAGCCCGCCGCCGTCCCGGACGGTGCGGAAGAACGGCGTGCGGAGCGCCCGGTCGGTCACCAGCTCGTCGACGTCCTGCGTGGACAGCAGGTCGTCGAAGGGCTGCGGCAGCTCCTTGGCGCGGGACAGCAGCGGCGTGCGCGACCAGTGCTCGGTCGCGAAGGTCGCCGCGTCCACGGCCGCGCACCGCGAGAGCGCGGACGGCTGCGTCACGAGGGCGCGATCAGCTGTCGGAGGAGTCCGCGTCGCCCGTGTCGCTGCCGTCGGCGTCCGAGCCATCGGAGCCGTCGGCGTCGGCAGGGTCTGCGCCGGCGGGGTCGCTGCCCGCCGGGTCGACCTGCGTGTCGCCGCTGTCCCCCTGGTCGGCGTCGCCACCGGGGGCGGTGTTCGTGATCGTGGTGGTGATGTCCTCGTCGCGAAGCGTGGTCAAGGCGAACCTCCAGATGAGCGGGCGGAGTCGCGGGGTCCCGCGTTCCTGACGCAGCCCTCCCCGGTGTGCGGGCGGGTCATGCGCCCCCGACAATGACAGGTATGACCCGAGCGACTCTCGACAAGGACCCCGCCGAGGTCGCCGCCATGTTCGACGAGGTGGCCGCCCGCTACGACCTCACCAACACCGTCCTGTCCCTCGGTCAGGACCGGGGCTGGCGGACGGCGGTGGCGAGGGCGCTCGACCTCCGGCCCGGCGAGCGGGTGCTCGACCTGGCCGCCGGCACCGCGACCAGCAGCGCTGCCCTGGCCCGCAGCGGCGCCGACGTCGTCGGCTGCGACTTCTCCCTCGGCATGCTCCGCGTCGGCAGGCGGGCCGGCCACGAGGGGGTCGAGCTGGTCGCCGGTGACGCCCTCCGGCTGCCCTTCCGTGATGGTGCCTTCGACGCGGTCACCATCTCCTTCGGCCTGCGCAACACCCAGGACGTCGACGCGGCGCTGCGAGAGCTGCTGCGGGTCACCCGCCCTGGCGGCCGGCTCGTCGTCTGCGAGTTCAGCCATCCGGCGTGGCGGCCGTTCCGGACCGTCTACGTCGAGTACCTCATGAAGGCCCTGCCCACCGTCGCCCGCCGGGTGAGCAGCGACCCGGCGGCGTACGTCTACCTGGCCGAGTCGATCCGCGCCTGGCCCGATCAGGCCGCGCTGGCCGGGCACCTCCAGCGGGCCGGGTGGGGGCAGGTCGGGTGGCGCGACCTGACCGGCGGGATCGTCGCCCTGCACCGCGGCACGCGCTCGGCGTAGACTCCCTCGTGAAAGTTTTCACAAGCGACGGCGTCAGGAGAGTGCCGGAGTGACCACGGCAGCGCAGCCGGCCCCGACCACGCCGGCCACGACCGCGGACGCCGACGTCATCGTCGTCGGCGCCGGTCCCGGGGGCAGCGCCGCCGCGCACGCCCTCGCGCAGTCCGGCCTCGACGTGCTGCTGCTGGAGAAGACGGCCTTCCCGCGGGAGAAGGTCTGCGGTGACGGCCTCACCCCGCGCGCCGTGAAGAGCCTGGTGCAGCTGGGGATCGACACCTCCGAGAGCAACGGCTTCATCCGCAACCGGGGCCTGCGCATCATCGGCGGCGGCATGCGCCTCGAGCTGCCCTGGCCGGACCTCGCGACCTACCCGGACTACGGCCTGGTCCGACCGCGGCTGGACTTCGACGAGCTGCTCGCCCGCAGCGCCCAGAAGGCCGGCGCGCGGCTGCAGGAGCTCACCACCGTCACCGGCCCCGTGCTCGACGCCGCCGGCCGGGTCGTGGGGGTCACCGCCAAGGTCGGCCCTGAGCGCACCGAGGCGACCTTCCGCGCGCCGGTCGTCATCGCCGCGGACGGCAACAGCGCCCGGCTGGCGCTCAGCATGGGCATCCAGCGCCGTGAGGACCGCCCGATGGGCGTCGCCGTCCGGCGCTACTTCGAGAGCCCGCGCACGCACGACGACATGCTCGAGTCCTGGCTGGAGCTGCGCACGCCGACCGGCGAGCTCCTCCCGGGGTACGGCTGGGTCTTCGGGGTCGGCGACGGCACCAGCAACGTCGGCCTGGGCATCCTCAACACCACCAACGCCTGGCAGAAGACCGACTACAAGGACCTGCTGGCCCGCTGGACCAGCTCCATGCCCGGCGAGTGGCAGTTCGACGAGGAGCACGCCACCGGCCCGGTCCGCGGCGGTGCGCTCCCCATGGGCTTCAACCGCACCCCGCACTACAGCCGCGGCGTGCTGCTCGTCGGTGACGCGGGCGGCGCGGTCAACCCCTTCAACGGCGAGGGCATCGCGTACGCCATGGAGTCCGGCCTGCTCGCCGCCGAGGTCGCCGCGCAGGCCCTGGCCCGCCCTGCCGGTCCCGGCCGCGAGCGTGCTCTCGAGGCCTACCCCCAGCAGATGAAGGCGATCTACGGCGGCTACTACACCCTCGGCCGCGTCTTCGTGCACCTCATCGGCCACCCGCAGGTCATGGCGCTGGCCACCCGGCACGGACTGCCCCGCCCGACCCTGATGAAGCTGACCCTCAAGCTGCTCGCGAACCTCACCGACCCGCGCGGTGGCGACGCCCTGGACCGCGTCATCAACGGCCTGTCCCGACTGGCTCCCGCGGCCTGACCCGCACGATCCCACGACTTCCCGGGCACGTAGGCTGCCCGGCGAACCCGACCCGCTCGCAGACCCCCTGGAGGAGGACGCACGTGCTCGACA
>SCTD01000501.1 GCA_004299215.1 Frankiales bacterium
CCAACTGCGCTACGGGGCCTGGTGTGGAACCTGGCCTGCTTGCTGTGGAGCTCCTTGCTGTCCTTGCTGTCCTGCCGTGCCCCCAACGGGATTCGAACCCGCGTAGCCACCTTGAAAGGGTGGAGTCCTGGGCCGCTAGACGATGGGGACGCTCCCCGTCGGGGACCGCGAAAGCATAGCGGACCACGCGCCCGGCCCGGCGTCATCCGCCGGACGGGCTCGGGGAGGGGGTGCTCGGCGGCGGGCCGATCCGCCGGGAGATCCGCGCGTCGGTGTCGCCGAGCCCGCCGAGGGTGAGCTCGTCGTACGCCTGCAGCTGCCCCGTCTCCGCGTCCAGGTAGAGCACGGTCAGCATGATCGGCGTCGGCTCCTCGCCCTCCAGCGCCCGCAGGCCGGCGCCGCCGGTCGAGCCCTGGACCATCAGCGTGGTGCCGTCCTCCGTGCGCACCCGCCGCTCGTGGGCGTGCCCGGCGAGCACCAGCGGCGCCTTGCCCACCAGCGGTCGCGCCGAGATCGGGTCGTGCACGAGGACCAGGTGCGGCTTGTCGACGGCCGCGTCGTACGCCTCGGCCAGCGCACTGCCGACGGCGGTGATCACCTCGGTCGGGGCGTCGTCGTCGCGGGTCGTCTTGTCCGGGGTGAAGCGCGCGTCGCCCTGCCCCAGCAGCCGCAGCCCCGCCGCCACGACCACGTCGGGGCCGTCGAGCACCAGGGCGTTCGGCTGGCGCCGCATGGCCGCCTGGATGTCGGAGGAGTCGTGGTTGCCGCGCACCCAGGCGTACGGCACGTCGAGCCGCCCCACCCCGTCGACGTAGTAGTCCTCGACCGCGGTGCCGTGGTCGGTGCTGTCGCCCGTGTCGACCACCAGGTCGATCGAGAACTGCTCCACCACCGAGTCGATGACGTCGAACGCGGTCGGGCTGAGGTGCAGGTCGCTGACGTGCAGGACACGGACGGTCCCGTCGTCCGGGACGAACGCCGGCAGGCTGCTGCTGGCGTCGTAGAGCTGCGTGACGTTGGTGACCAGCTGGCCGAGCTGCAGGCCGTACGCGTCGAAGCTCTCGAGGATGCCCCGCACGTCGCCGACCGCCGCGGGTGCGGAGGCCAGCAGTCCTGTGAAGCGCGGCTCCGCCAGCCCCCGCGGGTCGGCCGTGAGCGCGGTGCCGGCGCCGACCAGACCCAGCGCGGAGACCCCCGCGCCGACGGCGACCAGGGTGCGGCGCCAGCGGCGGCGGAAGACCAGCAGGCCGAGGGCGGCCGAGCCGAGGACGGTGAGGACGGCGGTCCTCAGGACGAGGCGGATGACGCCGCTGCGCACGTCGGCGGAGACCTCGTCGCCGAGGCGGGTCAGCTGCTCGGGGTCGTCGGCGATCGCGCGGGCGGCCTCCGGGCGCAGCTGGGTGATGCCGACCTGCAGCTGCACCGGCGAGTCGTGCGTGTCCAGCTCGAGCGTGCCGAGCGGCGGGACGGCGACCTGCGTGCCGCCCCCGAGGGACGGGCGCAGCGACAGGTCGGTCCGGAACGGGCCGGCATCCGTGGTGACCCGGCCGGCCACCAGCACCGCCAGCAGGGCGCCGAGCAGCCCGACGCCGACGAGCTCGGCGGCCAGCAGCAGCCGCCGGGAGCGGGTGGTCATGAGCGACCCTAGCCAGCGAGCAGGGCCCCGACCGTCGCGGCGAAGCGGCCTGACGGGGCGAGCGCGGCGACCGAGCGGGCGTCGGCGACCGTGTCGACGTCGCGCAGCTCGGGCAGCAGGTGGGGCTCGAGGCCGGCCTCGCGGAGCCGCCGCAGCTGCCGGTCGCCGGTGTCGTCTTGGCTGGTGGGGACCCCCGCGAGCAGCCGGCCGTCGGGTTGCTGCAGGCCGAGGGCCCACCAGCCGCCGTCGAGGGCGAGACCGAGGACGGCGGCGTGCGTGCTGAGCGCGTCCACCGCGCGCTGCAGCAGCGCGGGCGTGAGCTGGGGGGTGTCCATGCCGACGAGCAGCGCCGGCAGGTCCTGGTCGCAGTCGTCGAAGGCCCCGGCGAGCCGGTCGGGCATCGACCCGCTGCGCTGCG
>SCTD01000502.1 GCA_004299215.1 Frankiales bacterium
CTCACCGGACTCCTGGCCGAACTTGACGGCTCCGAGCCGCTCGCTCATGCCGTACTGCGTGACCATGGCCCGCGCGACGGCGGTGGCCTTCTCGATGTCGTTGCTCGCCCCGGTGGTCGGGTCGTGGAAGACCAGCTCCTCCGCCGCCCGGCCGCCCATCGCGTAGGCGAGCGTGTCGAGCAGCTCGGCGCGCGTCTGGGAGTACTTGTCCTCCTCCGGCAGCACCATCGTGTAGCCGAGGGCGCGGCCGCGCGGCAGGATCGTGACCTTGTGCACCGGGTCGGTGTTGGGCAGCGCGTGGGCGACGAGCGCGTGGCCGGCCTCGTGGTAGGCCGTGACCTTCTTCTCCTTGTCGCTCATCAGCCGGGTGCGCCGCTGCGGGCCGGCCATGACGCGGTCGATCGACTCCTCGAGCGTCGTCATAGTGATGAGCTTGTCGCCGTTGCGGGCGGTCAGCAGCGCGGCCTCGTTCAGCACGTTGGCCAGGTCGGCGCCGGTGAAGCCGGGCGTGCGGCGGGCGATGACCGCGAGGTCGAGCCCCGGCGCGACCGGCTTGCCCTTGGCGTGCACCTCGAGGATCTGGCGGCGGCCCTGCATGTCGGGGCGGTCGACGGCGATCTGCCGGTCGAAGCGGCCCGGGCGCAGCAGCGCGGGGTCGAGGATGTCGGGGCGGTTGGTGGCGGCGATGAGGATGACGCCGCTCTTGACGTCGAAACCGTCCATCTCGACCAGCATCTGGTTGAGGGTCTGCTCGCGCTCGTCGTGGCCGCCGCCCATGCCGGCGCCGCGGTGCCGGCCGACGGCGTCGATCTCGTCGATGAAGATGATCGCGGGGGCGTTGGCCTTGGCCTGCTCGAACAGGTCGCGCACGCGGCTCGCGCCGACGCCGACGAACATCTCGACGAAGTCCGAGCCGGAGATCGAGTAGAACGGCACCCCCGCCTCGCCGGCGACGGCGCGCGCGAGCAGCGTCTTGCCGGTGCCGGGCGGGCCGTAGAGCAGCACGCCCTTGGGGATCTTGGCCCCGACGGCCTGGAACTTGGCCGGCTCCTGCAGGAACTCCTTGATCTCGGCCAGCTCCTCGAGCGCCTCGTCGGCGCCCGCCACGTCGGCGAAGGTCGTCTTCGGGGTGTCCTTGCTGACCAGCTTGGCCTTGCTCTTGCCGAACTGCATGACGCGGTTGCCGCCGCCCTGCATCTGGTTCATGAAGAAGAACAGCAGGCCGAGGATGAGCAGGATCGGCAGGAAGCTGATGAGGATCGACACCAGCAGGCCCTGGTTGTTGACCTGCACGTCGTAGGGCACGTCGGCCTTGGCGAGCGCGTCGGTGAACTGGCGGCCCTGGTCGAACAGGAACGAGGTCTTGACCTTCGACTCGTCGTCGATGGTCGTGCCCTCCTCGAGCTCGAGGCGCACCTCCTGCTCCTTGTCCATGACCAGGACGGGTTCCTCGGCGTCGGCCTTCACCTCGCCGGCCTCGATCGCGGCGAGGACCGAGGCGGTGTCCACCTCGGTGTAGTCGCCGTCGCCGCGCAGGCTGCCGGAGACGAACAGGACGACCAGCAGGCCCAGCGTGATGTAGAGGAAGGGACCGCGGGAGAAGCGCTTGAGGTTCATCGATGCGGGGCGCGCGGCCCCGTCCCTCCTGGAGAAGACGGATTCCGACGGTACACCGCGACGGCGGTCCGCTGGTCCTTCCAACGGGCGGTCCGAGGCCGGTGTTCCGGCCCATTCTCGCTCAGACCGGCGACCCGTACACCTCGGGACGAAGCAGGCCGACGAACGGCAGGTCGCGGTACCGCTCGGCGTAGTCCAGCCCGTAGCCGACGACGAACTCCGCGGGGATGTCGAAGCCGACGTACTTGACCGGGACGTTGACCTTCGCGGCCTCCGGCTTGCGCAGCAGCGCGACCACCTCCACCGACGCCGGGTTGCGCGAGCGCATGTTGCGCAGCAGCCAGGAGAGGGTCAGGCCGGAGTCGATGACGTCCTCGACGACGACGACGTGCTGGTCGACGATGTCGCGGTCGAGGTCCTTGAGGATGCGGACGACGCCGCTGCTGGAGGTCGAGGAGCCGTACGAGCTCACGGCCATGAACTCCATGCTGACCGGCGTGGACAGCGCCCGGGCGAAGTCGGCCATGAACATCACCGCGCCCTTGAGGACCCCCACGAGCAGGATCTCCTTGCCGGCGTAGTCGGCGTCGACCTGCTTGGCGAGCTCGGCGACCTTGGTGGCGATCTCCTCCTCGGAGATGAGGACCTTCTCGATCTCCTTGGGCACGTCAGCCGTCACGCGTCCGAGGCTAGCCGTCCGTCGCGGCGCGCGACCTGCACCCCGCCGGGCAGGGCGACCGGTCCCTGGCCGTGCCAGTCGTCGACGAGGGCGCGCAGGGCGTCGACGTGCGCGCTCGTGACCGCGCTGCCGCACTGGCGCTCGGCCCAGCGCTTGAGCGCGCGGCTGCGCAGCGCAGCCGGGAGCGCGGCGAGCTCCGCGACGTCGGCGGTGTCCGGGGTGAGCGCGTCGAGGGCGTCGGCGTCGTCGCGCAGCTGGTCGGCCGTGCGGGCCAGGGCTCTGGCGAGGCCGGGCCCGAGCTCGGCCTCCAGCACCGGCAGCACCCGCCGCCGTACCCGGACCCGGGCGTACGCCGGGTCGTCGTTGTGCGGGTCGTCCCAGGGGATGAGGCCGGCCTCGGCGCAGGCGGCTCGCGTGGTGGCGCGGTCGATCCCGAGCAGCGGCCTCCGGTAGGGCGTCCGGTCGGTCATCCCGGCGAGCGCCCGGGCGCCGGCTCCCCGGGCGAGGCCGAGCAGGACCGTCTCCGCCTGGTCGTCGAGGGTGTGCCCGAGCAGCACGGCGGCCAGCCCGAGCTCGGCCACGGCGGCGTCCAGCGCGGCGTACCGGGCCACCCGGGCCGCCGCCTCCGGCCCGCCCCCGCCGCGGCTCCGCCCACCGCTCCCCCCGCTCTGGGTGATGTCCCCAGCACCCTGATGCTGGGGACATCGCCCAAAGGGGGGAGCTGCCTGCAGGACGTGGGGCACCAGGCCCAGGTCTCGGCACTGCTCGGCGGCCCGGGCGGCCACCTGGGCGGAGCCGTCCTGCAGGCCGTGGTCCACGACGAGCGCGTACGACCCCGGTCGCTCGAAGGCGAGCGCCGCCGCGAGGGCGAGCGAGTCCGCTCCCCCGCTGACCGCCGCGGCGAGGGGGCCGTCGAGCCGGGCGACTGCCCGGCGTACGGCCACGCGGACCGCAGCGGTGGCAGGCGGCGGACCGGTCACCGGCTCAGGCGGTCAGCGCGGGGGTGCCGGAGATGCGGCGCACCCAGTCCATCGGCTGCCTGATCTCCTCGCGGGTCGGCAGGGTCGCGGGCGACTCCCAGACGCGGTTGAAGCCGGCCATGCCGAGCTCGCGGACGGCGGTGTCCACGAAGGCCTTGCCCTCGGCGTACTGCAGGGCCTTGAGGTCCATGCCGAGCAGCTTGCGCAGCACCCGGTCGAGCACGCCGCCGTGCTCCTTGCGTCGCTGGTCGAACCTGCGCCGGATCTCGGCGACGCTCGGGACGACACCCGGTCCGACCCCGTCCATGACGTGCTCGGCGTGCCCCTCGAGCAGGCTCATGAACGCGGTGACCCGGTCGAGCACGGCCTTCTGCTCCGGCGTCTGCAGCACCTCGATGAGCGAGCCGCCGCGGGGCAGGTTGCCGGCGATCGCCTTGAGCCGCTCGACGAGCTCGGAGGGGTCGTCGAGCGACGTCGCCTCGAGCAGCGCGCCGATCTCGCTCCGGACGTGGTCGTGCATCCACGGGACGGCGGTGAACTGGGTCCGGTGGGTGACCTCGTGCAGCGCCACCCAGAGCCGGAAGTCGTGCGGGTCGACGGCGAGCCGGCGCTCGGTCTCGACGATGTTCGGCGCGACGAGGATGAGCCGGCCCGGGGTGCCCTCGGCGGTGAACGCCTCGTACTGCCCGAGGAC
>SCTD01000503.1 GCA_004299215.1 Frankiales bacterium
GCTCGTCTCGCCGGCGGCGAAGCTCAGCGTGCCCGTGGTGCGCGTGAAGTCGACTCCCTCCTCCGCGGTGCCGGCAGCGGTCGCGTAGTCGACCGTCAGCGCATCGGCGACGTCGCCGGTGCGCGTCACGGTCAGGGTCGCCGTGGACCCCTCGGCCGCAGAGACCGACGAGACACCGACGCGCGGCGTGGCCACGGCGACGTCCTCGAGGCTCGCCCGGCCCGCCGCCGCGACCAGCGTGGCGGCACCGGTGTTGAGATCGACCGTGTAGAAGCCGGTTCCGCTCGCCGTGACGAGCGAGGCATACGCCCGGTTGCCGTCGGCACCGATGTCGAAGCCGGCGACCGCGGTGACGTCGCCGATGCCGAGGGAGCCGACCGTGTTGAGGACGCCGTCGTTCGGCGGGGCCTGCCTCACGAGGGCGTCCCGCGTCGTGTCGATGTCGTACAGCGTCGTGGTCGTCGTGCCGGCGACGCTGTTGGTGTAGGCCGCGGCAGCGACCCCGGGGTTGCTCCCCGCGGCGACGTCACCAGCGGCGTAGGCCAGCGAGCCGTCGACGGTCGTGGCGCCGGTGGCGACGTTGATCCGCAGGTTCTGCTCCGCGTCGCTGACGACCCGGAGCCGGTCCGGCACAGGGTTGAAGTCGACGCCGAAGACGGCGCCGTTCAGGGTCACGGCGGCACCACCGGTGGCGTTCGTCAGCGGGGCGCCCGACTGGGTGGCGACACCGGTCGTCGGGTCGAGGACGTAGAGCCGGCTGGTGGAGCCGACGGCGTAGAGCGCGCCGGTCGCCGGACGGATGTCGATGCCGACGACGTCCTCGCCCGCCTGCAGGCCCGTGATCGCGACGTCGGACACGGTGCTGCCCGGGGTCTGCGCACGGAACGAGATCAGCCGGTTGTCGGTCGTGAGGCCGTAGAGCAGGTCACCACCGGCGGCGGCGGTGGCGGGTCCGCCGAGGGCGGTGGCGCCGGTGGCTGCGAGCCCGAGGGCCAGCAGGACGGACAGGGGGCGGCGTATGCGCGCAGACGGCACGGGCGCTCCTTCAGGGTCAGGGGGACGTCGTCATCCGGACGTACGTCCGCCGCGGCTCGGCGGTTCATCGCCCGTACGCTCGCGGACGTGCTGCGCCTCCACGACACCCCGTCGAAGTCCGTGCGGGCCGTCTCGCCGGCCGTCCCCGGCCTGCTGACGGTCTACGCCTGCGGCCCGACCGTCTACCGCTACGCCCACGTCGGCAACCTGCGGACCTTCCTGCTCACCGACCTGATCCGGCGTACGGCCGAGCGGCGCGGGCTGCGGGTGCGCCTGGTGCAGAACATCACCGACGTCGGCCACCTGCAGGACGACACGGCGATCGACAGCACCGGCGAGGACAAGCTGCTGGCGCAGGCGCGGGCGGAGAACAAGGACCCGTTCGTCATCGCGCGCTTCTACGAGGACGCCTTCCACCGCGACCTGGCGCTGCTGAACGTCCGCCCCGCCGACGCCTACCCGCGGGCGTCCGAGTGGATCGACTCGATGATCGCGCTGATCTCGCGGCTGATCGCTTCCGGCCACGCCTACGTCGGCGAGGACGGCTCGGTCTACTTCTCGGCGCAGTCCTACGAGGAGTACGGCCAGCTGTCCGGGAACCGGCTCGAGGACCTGCGTGCGGGGCATCGGCTGGAGGCGGCCGAGGTCGGGCAGGGCAAGCGGTTCCACGCCGACTGGGCGCTATGGAAGAAGGCCGGTGCCGCCCGCGAGATGACCTGGGACTCCCCGTGGGGCTTCGGCTTCCCGGGCTGGCACATCGAGTGCTCGGCGATGTCGCTCGACCTGCTCGGCGACCGCTTCGACCTGCACACCGGCGGGATCGACCTGCGCTTCCCGCATCACGAGGACGAGCGCGCCCAGTCCAACTGCGCCGTCGGGCACGAGGTCGTCGGCCACTGGGTGCACGGCGAGCACCTGCTCTTCGAGGGCCGCAAGATGGCCAAGTCGACCGGCAACGTCGTGCTGGTGTCCGACGTCGTCGACCGCGGCTACGACCCGCTGGCGCTGCGGCTGGCCTTCCTGTCTTCGCGCTACCGGCAGCAGGCGAACCTGTCCTGGGACGCCATCGCGGGGGCTGCGCGCACGCTGGACCGGTGGCGCGCTGCGGTCGCGTCCTGGGCGGAGTCGCCCAGCGCCCCTCTTGCCTCGTCGTACGCCGACGGGGTGCTCGAGGCCTTCGAGGACGACCTCGACACCCCGCGGGCGCTCCAGCTGCTGCGGCAGCTGGAGAAGGACGGCTCGGTCCCGGACGGCTCGAAGTTCGAGACCTTCGCGTGGGCGGACGCCCTGCTGGGGCTGGACCTCGTACGGCAGGTCGGCCAGGTGGTCGCGCTCCCCGCCGGGGCTGCCGACCTGCTGGACGCCCGGGCGCAGGCGCGGGCGGGTCGCGACTTCGCCGCCTCCGACCGGCTCCGTGACGAGCTGGCCGCCCTGGGGGTGGCCGTCAAGGACACCCCCGCCGGCCAGGAGTGGTCGCTGGCCTGACCGTGCGCCCTCCACGGGTGATATCCCCAGCACGATGATGCTGGGGACGTCACCCGTCGGTGGGGTGGGAGGGGTCAGAGCAGCGCGTCGCGGAGCTGGGCCGCCACCACGAGCTCGTCGTGGCGCAGGTTCCCGCGGGTGAAGCGCAGCAGAAGCACGCGATCGTGCCGTTCGACCAGCACGACGCTGTTGGCGCGGAGCGTGTCCGCACCCCAGACCGCCGCGGAGCGGTGG
>SCTD01000504.1 GCA_004299215.1 Frankiales bacterium
GAGCAGGTGGCCCGGCGGCTCGGCTACGCCGAGACGGCGAGCTTCACGCACGCCTTCACCCGGTGGAAGGGCGCGTCGCCGCGAGCCTGGGCCCGGGCGCGTCCGTCGTACGGTCCTGTCCCATGACCCTCGGCGACCCGCTCCCGACGACGTTCCTGCCCCGGCACGTGCCGCCCGGTCGGCGCACCGCGGTGCTGCTGCTCACCTGCCCGGACACCCGCGGCATCGTCGCGGCGGTCGCGGAGTTCCTTGCCCGGCACGGCGCGAACATCGTCGAGGTCGACCAGCACACCGACCACCACGACGGCGTCTTCTTCCAGCGCGTCGAGTTCGAGCTGGCCGGCTTCGACCTCGCGCCCGAGCGGGTGCTGGAGGAGTTCCGCGAGGTGAGCGAGCGCTTCTCGATGGAGTGCGAGCTGCGGCTGCCCGAGCAGGTCGCCCGGATCGGCGTGCTCGCCAGCCGGCAGCCGCACTGCCTGCTCGACCTGCTGGCCCGCTGGCGGACCGGCGAGCTGCACGCCGACATCGCCTTCGTCGCAAGCAACCACACCGACCACGCCGAGGCGTGCGCGTTCTTCGGGGTGCCCTTCCACCACCTGCCGAACGACCTCGGCAAGGACGTGCAGGAGGAGCGGCTGCACGCGCTGGTCGACGAGACGGGCGTCGAGCTGCTCGTGCTGGCCCGCTACATGCAGGTGCTCAGCGCGGACTTCGTCGCGCGCTACCCGCACGGGATCATCAACATCCACCACTCGCTGCTGCCGGCGTTCGTCGGCGCGAAGCCCTACCACCAGGCGTACGAACGAGGCGTCAAGGTCATCGGCGCCACCGCGCACTACGCGACCGAGGAGCTCGACCAGGGGCCGATCATCGCGCAGGACGTCGCGCGCGTGACGCACCGCGACTCGGTCGAGGACCTGGTCGCCCGCGGCCGCGACCTGGAGGCGCTGGTGCTCGCCCGCGCCGTACGGCTGCACCTCGCGGCCAAGGTGCTCGTCTACGGAGGGCGCACGGTGGTCTTCGGCTGAGAGCCGGATCACACCCGGTCGGGGGAACCCCTGGCGCCGAGCGCGGTTCTACTGGGACGGCCGTCCCTGCCCCGAGGAGCTCCATGTCCATCGCCGAACCCGCGCCGCCCGCAGCCGCCTCGCCGGCCGGCGAGCCCCTCCCGACGACCCACCACAAGGGCCTCGCCCTCGCGGTCATCGCGATCAGCCAGCTGATGGTCGTGCTCGACGCGACCATCGTGAACGTCGCCCTGGAGCGCATCCAGGTCGCGCTGTCGTTCACGTCGCAGTCCGACCTGCAGTGGGTGGTGACGGGCTACGCGCTGACCTTCGGCGGCTTCCTGCTGCTCGGCGGGAAGCTGGCCGACCGGATCGGCCGGCGCAAGGTCTTCATCGTCGGCTCGGTGCTCTTCGCCGTCGCGTCGCTGCTGGGCGGGATCGCCGAGAACCAGACCGTGCTCATCGCGGCGCGCGCGCTGCAGGGGCTCGGCGGCGCGTTCATGTCGCCGGCCGCGCTGTCGCTGCTGACCGTCGTCTTCCCCGAGGGCAAGGAGCGCGACCGCGCGCTCGGCATCTGGGCCGCCGTCACGGCAGGCGGCGCCGCCCTCGGGCTGATCCTCGGCGGGGTGCTCACCGAGTACCTCTCCTGGCGCTGGGTCTTCTTCGTCAACATCCCTATCGCGGTACTCGCGGTGGTCGGCGCGCTGAAGTTCGTGCCGGAGAGCCGCGACCGGTCCGCGCGCGGCTTCGACGTGCCGGGTGCGGTCCTGGTGACCGGCGGGCTGATGTCGCTCGTCTACGGCCTGGTCAAGGTCAACGACGACGACGTGAGCGGGACGGCCAAGACGGCCTTCTTCGCGATCGCCGCCGTGCTCCTGCTGCTGTTCGTGCTGTGGCAGCGACGGGTGGAGAGCCCGCTCGTCCCGTTCCGCATCTTCCGCAACCGCAGCGTGCTCGGCGCGGACATCGGCGCGCTGCTCATCGGCGCCGGCATCTTCGGCATCTTCTTCTTCCTCACGCTCTGGATGCAGGTGCTGAACGGCTACAGCCCCATCCGGGCCGGCCTGGCGTTCCTGCCGATGACCCTGCTCATCGGCGTGGGCGCCGCCATCTCGGCCAACCTCATCGGCCGGATCGGCCCGCGGCCGCTGCTCATCGTCGGTCCGCTGCTCGCCGGCGGCGGCCTGCTGCAGCTCGCGCTGCGCCTGGAGCCGGACAGCTCCTACCTGGGCGTCGTCATCCCGTCACTGGCCATGGTCGCCATCGGCATGGGGCTGTCCTTCGTCGCGCTCACCAGCGCCGCGGTCGCCGGGGTCCCGCACGACGACGCCGGCATCGCCTCGGCGCTGCTGAACGCCGGGCAGCAGGTCGGCGGCGCGCTCGGCCTGGCCGTGCTGACCGCCGTCAGCACCAGTCGCACCAAGGAGCTGCTGCCCGAGGGTGTGGAGGGGCTCGAGTCGCTCGCCGCGCCGGCCGATCCCGCGGCGGCGCCCGACCCGGCGTTCATCGCGCAGGTCTTCGACGCCGTCAACGACGGCTGGGTGCTCGGCTTCGGCATCGCCAGCGGCTTCCTGCTGCTGAGCGCGGTCGTCTTCGGCGCGCTGGTGCGCGTGAGCAAGGAGCAGGCGGCCCGCGCGCTCAAGGAGGGCGCGGCCG
>SCTD01000505.1 GCA_004299215.1 Frankiales bacterium
GGACGAGCAGGAAGTCCTCGGGGAAGTAGTCCAGCAGGGTGTGCGGCGCGGTGCCGGGAGAGCGGCCGTCGATGTGCATCGAGTAGTTCTCGATGCCGTTGCAGAACCCGACCTGCCGCATCATCTCGAGGTCGTAGGTGGTGCGCATGCGCAGCCGCTGCGCCTCGAGCAGCTTGCCCTGCTGCTCGAGCTGGTGCAGCCGGTCGGCGAGCTCCAGCTCGATCCCCTTGGTGGCGCGCTCCATCCGCTCCGGTCCCGCGACGTAGTGGGTGGCCGGGAAGACGAAGACCTCCTCGTGCTCCTCCACCACCTCGCCGGTGAGCGGGTGGAGCGTCATCACCTTCTCGATCTCGTCGCCGAACATCTCGATCCGGACGGCTAGCTCCTCGTAGACGGGGAAGACCTCGACCGTGTCGCCGCGGACGCGGAAGGTCCCGCGGGTGAAGGACAGGTCGTTGCGGGTGTACTGGTTGCCGACGAACTTCCGGAGCAGCTGGTCGCGCTCGATCGTGTCACCGACGCGCAGGCGCACCATGCGGTCGACGTACTCCTGCGGTGTCCCGAGCCCGTAGATGCAGGAGACGGAGGCGACGACGATGACGTCCCTGCGCGTCAGCAGGCTCATCGTGGCGCTGTGCCGGAGGCGCTCGACCTCCTCGTTGATCGAGGAGTCCTTCTCGATGTAGGTGTCGGTCTGCGGGACGTACGCCTCGGGCTGGTAGTAGTCGTAGTAGCTCACGAAGTACTCGACCGCGTTGTGCGGCAGCAGCTCGCGGAACTCGTTGGCGAGCTGCGCGGCGAGCGTCTTGTTGGGCGCCATCACCAAGGTGGGCCGCTGCACCCGCTCGACCAGCCACGCCGTCGTCGCCGACTTGCCCGTGCCGGTCGCGCCGAGCAGGACGACGTCGGGCCGGCCTTCCTTCAGCCGCCGCTCGATCTCGTCGATGGCCGCCGGCTGGTCGCCGGCGGGCGCGAAGTCGCTGACGACCTGGAACGGCCGCCGCGAGCGCCGCAGGTCGGTCGACAGCCGGGGGACGGAGGGCAGGGCGGCGTGGGGTACGGCGGTCACGCACTCACGGTACGTCCGGCCACCGACAGTCCTGCTAGCGCTGCGGCCGGTCCTTCGGGCGCCGGTCGTGCTGGCGGCCGGGAGCGGTCTTGGACGCCTTGTCGCGGGCCCGGTCCTTCGCGGTCTGCGGCTCCGGGCTGGGTGTCGGGACGACCACCGGCTCGGCGGCCGGTCGAGGTCCGACCTTGCCGGCCGCCTTGGCCAGCTCGCCCCACTGCAGCCTTCCCGTCGTCTGCCACGACCACAGCGAGAGCGACTGCGCCCCCTGCTCGCGGGACACGTAGACGAACCGCGCGACGCTCTTGTCCGGGGCGGGGTCGGCCTTCAGGTAGGGCGCGTCGAGCCGCCCGTCGTAGCCCTGTCCCACCGGCATGACCGGCAGGCCGTAGCGCTTGAGCCACTGCATGGACGTCTTGGTGACGACGGACGGCGAGCGGTTGTACCAGTACGCCATCGGGATGAAGGCGTCGGAGTACGTGGCCGTGGCGGTGTACGGGTACCACCCGGTGCGCTTCTCGCTCGGCCACGGGACGGTCGCCAGGATGGCCGTACGCGCCGGCAGCCGCTTGCGGAGCTCGGCGTAGTAGCGCTTCACGCGGTCCGTCGACAGCCGGGTGCCCTCGGCGCTGGTCTCCACGTCGGGCGCGACGGCAGCGACCATGGGCGCGCCCTTCTGGTTCCACCAGGCGGCCCGGGCCAGCCGGCGGGCGTCGGCCTCGGGGTCGATGAGCGTGGGGAAGTCCCACGCGATGACCTTGATGTCGGTGCCCTTCGTGGCGGGCATCAGCTCGCTCAGCACCTCCTGGCCGATCCAGCCCTTCTTGCTGCTGCCGGTCTGGACGAACAGGTGGCTCAGGCCGACCTGCTGGCTCCGGGCGATCACCTTGCCGGCGGACCCGCCCTCGGTGCGATCCCACTCGTGCAGCCACATGCCGGTCCCGGTCGGGAGCCAGCGGTCGCCCTTCGCGACGGCGGGCTCGGGAGCAGGCTCGGGAGCGGGCTCGGCCGTGGCCGCCGGCTTCGGCGCGGCGGCCACGGTGAGGTCGGGGGTGCGTGCGGCCAGCCTCTGGGGGGCGCTCGGCGCGTCGTGGACCGCGTCCGGGCCGGGCGCCGGGCTCGCGCTCACGGCGGCGGCAGGGGCGGGCTCGGTGTTCTCGGCACCGGCCGCGGCCACGCCGACCAGCAGCACGGCGACCACCGCGACGGACACCTCGCGGCTGAAGCGGCCGGCGCGCGCGGGGAGGTCCACCCGGTCGGCGAGGGCGCGCGTGGCCGCCGCCACGGTGCGCGTCAACGGGTGAGGGGGCACGGGCGAACCGTACGTGCTGCCCCGTGGCGTCGAGGTCGAAACACCCAGAACGCCATGTGACCATCTGACTACGTTGTGCTTGCCTCCTCGGCAGTGAGGTCGTGCCACAACCGATCAACCTGCGCGGCCAGCTCCTCGAGGGGACCGTCGTTGGCGATCACGTGCGTCGCGACGGCGAGCTTGTCGGCGAGAGGGGCCTGAGCGGCGATCCGCTGGCGGGCCTCCTGCTCGGACATCCCCCGCAGGGTCGTCAGCCGGTGCAGCTGGGTCTCCGGCTCGGCTGCGACGACGACGACGGCGTCGTACGCCTCCGCGAGGTGGCTCTCCACCAGGAGCGGGACGTCGTGGACGAGCACCCTCGCGCCGGCCGCGCGGGCCTGGGCCAGCAGATCGGCGGTGCGCTGCCCGATGAGCGGGTGGACGATCCCGTTGAGGGCCTGGAGCTTCTCCGGGTCGGCGAAGACGAGGGCTCCCAGCTTCGGACGGTCGAGGGTGCCGTCGGGACGGAGCACCCGCTCGCCGAACTCCGCGACCACCTCGGCGAGTCCCTCGGTGCCGGGCTCCACGACCTCGCGAGCGACCAGGTCGGCGTCGATCACGACGGCCCCGTGCTCGGCGAGCAGCCGGCTCACGGCCGACTTGCCCGACCCGATGCCGCCTGTCAGTCCCACCATAAGCACGAGCCGCACGCTACTGCGGCCCGGCGGGTCCTTCCGCTGGGAGGAACAACGTGCACCTCGACCTCCCGGTCCGCTCACGCTGCCGCGAGGGCGGACTCGGCAGCCAGGTGCACGTCATCGCTCCCAGCGAGGACTGCCGAGCGGATGAGCTCCAGCACCGCTGCGGGGTCGTGGAGCACCTCGGACCAGGTGAAGCGGAGAACCCGCCAACCCGCAGCCACCAGCCGGTTGTCGAGCTTCCGGTCCCGAGCCGGGTCGGGGTGCCAGCGCGCCCCGTCCGCTTCGACGATCAGCCGGACCGCCTCGAAGCAGAAGTCGACACGGAGGATGTACCGGCCCCGCACGTCCCTGACCGCTCGCTGAGACACGAACCCGGAGATGCCGGCCTCGATCATCTCGACGCGCAGGGCGCTCTCCAGGACCGAGCCGCACTCCGGGTCGCACAGGGCCAGCGCTCGCCGGACCCGCGTGGCGTGCCGCATCCCGCGGAGGCGGCCTGCCGCCTCGACCAGCTGGCGGAGCGTGACCTGCCTGGAGCGCAACGCGCTGTCGCAGACGACGACCGCCTCCTGGAGCGTCATCTGACGGACGCAGTCGAGGACGGTGGTCACCGCATCGGTCACCCAGATGGGGTCCAGTCCCGGGTGCAGTCGCAGTGCCTCCCGACGTTGCGTGCGCCGCTGGCGGGAGCGCACCCCGGCCAGCCGACTGCGCCGGCGGCCGTTCGGGACCATCACCTCGACCTCGCGCAGAGGCTCGCGCAGCAGCCCCCAGCCGCGCAGGCAGGCAGCCGTGGTGCCTGCTGCCGTCGCGGACTCCCCCAGACCGAGCAGCGCCGCGCGTACGCGCTGCACGAAGTGTGCCGAGACCCCCTTGGGGCCGACGACGTACTCCGGCCACTCCGGCAGGGACGAGCAGGAGTAGACCCCTCGGTGGACCCTGGTCACGTCACCCTCGGCGCGTGCCCTCGAAAGGGTGCTCCGGGTGACGCCGGCGGCGTGCAGGTCCTTGGTCGTGGCCAGTCCCTGCTGCCTCCTGCCGCACTCGTCGAGCGCGCTGCGTACATCCATGCCTGCACGCTGCACCCGCCTGCAGTGTTCGCGCCTGGCGCGTCGACGGGCTGTGCACGACTCGCCGGTGGGAGGAACGACGTGCAGGTCGCGTGGCAGCACCAGTCACCGTGCGGAGGCGCAGACCGCGCACGCCTGCCGACGCACGAGGTGCACGTGGTTCCTCCCACGGGAAGCCGGGCCCGAGCGACTCCGGGAAACGCAGGAGCCCCTGCCGAGGGCAGGGGCTCCTGAGGGGCGTGCGGGGGAACTAGCCGGCGCCGCCCGAGAGCTTCTCGCGCAGGGCCTGCAGGGCCTCGTCGGAGGCCAGGGTGCCGCCGGACGGTGCGGGGGTGGGCCGGGCGGCCTCGCCCTCGACCTCGTCGCCCTCCTCACCGGTGGAGGTGTAGGACGTCGGCACGGCAGCCTCGGCGTCGGCCGCAGCCATCCGCTTGATCTGCTCCTGGTGGGCCTCGAAGCGCTTCTGCGCGTCCTGGTACTGCTTCTCCCAGAGGTCGCGAGCCTCCTCGTAGCCGGGCAGCCACTCGCCCGTCGAGGGGTCGAAGCCCTCGGGGTAGATGTACTCGCCCTTCTCGTCGTAGGACGCGGCCATGCCGTACTGCGCCGGGTCGAAGGTCGCCTCACCGGCGACGCCGCCCTCGTTGGCCTGCTTCAGCGAGAGGCTGATGCGACGGCGCTCGAGGTCGATGTCGATGACCTTGACGAGCAGCTCGTCACCGACGTTGACGACCTGCTCCGGGATCTCGACGTGGCGCTCGGCCAGCTCGGAGATGTGGACCAGGCCCTCGATGCCCTCCTCGACGCGGACGAACGCGCCGAACGGGACGAGCTTGGTGACCTTGCCCGGCAC
>SCTD01000506.1 GCA_004299215.1 Frankiales bacterium
CCCGACGGCCCACGCCTGCTGGTCGACGCAGACCTCGGTGACGGGCTGCGTCACCGGCTCTGGGCGATCACGGACCCCGAGGTGCTCGCGGCGGTCGCCGCCGACCTGCACCCGCGCAAGGCCCTGATCGCCGACGGCCACCACCGCTACGCGACCTACCTGCAGCGTCAGCAGCAGCGCTGGGCGGCCGGCGACGGCGGTGGCCCGTGGGACGTCGGGCTCTGCCTGCTCGTGGACGCGACCGCGTTCGGCCCGCAGGTGCACCCGATCCACCGGGTCGTGCCGGGACAGCCGGTGGCCAGGCTGGCCGAGCAGGCCGCCCGGGGGGCCGCCGTCCGGCGCCTGGACCTGAGTCTCGACGAGGCGCTCGCCGAGCTCCGCGCCGCGGGGTCGGGAGGTCCGGCCTTCCTGCTCGCCGATGCCGCCGCGGCCGAGCTGCACCTGGTCTCCGAGCCCGATCCCGGGCAGCTGGCCGCCGCGGTGCCGCCCGGGCGTTCGGCTGCCTGGGCCGCCCTCGACGTCAGCGTGCTGCACGCCTTCCTCGTGGCCGAGCTCTGGGGACTGCCGGACGACGTCGAGCACGTCGGCTACGAGCACGACGTGGCAGCGGCGCTCGCCGCAGCGGGGCGGACGGATGGCACCGCGGTGCTGCTCAACCCCACGCCGGTCGAGTCCGTCGCTGCCGTCGCCGCATCCGGCGAGCGGATGCCGCGCAAGTCGACGCTCTTCACCCCCAAGCCGCGCACCGGCCTGGTCATCCGCGACCACCACGACGGCTGAGCCGCGTCAGCCCGCAGCCGCTCGGCGCAGCCGGCGCATCGACTCCACCTCGACCTCGGTGCGGCTCTGCATGCCCGTCCCGCCACGCCAGAAGCGCCGTCGCAGCGCTCCCTCGACCGCGACGACGTCGCCCACCGAGAGCCCGCGCGCCGTGCGACGCACTCCCGCGGACCACGCCACGCAGTCGACCGTGTCGATCGTCGGCGGCTTCCTGCCCTCGGGCAGCCGCCGGGGCGGCGGCCGGTCGACCACGACCCGCCAGCTCACCAGGAGGTCACCGCTGGGCAGCTCGCGGGTCTCCGGCTCGCTCGAGACCCGGCCCACCAGCACCACCTCGTTGCGACTGCGCAGCCGATCGTCCTGGCCGCTCGTCCCCGGCTCGCGCTCGAGCGCCTCCGTCGGCATGGCCCACCTCCCGTCGCCGCCCCGGACGGGCGGCATCGGTGCAGACCCTGCCGCGGGGTCCCGCCCGGGGGGCAGGTCCGCGCGCCGGCTGTGGGCGACGCGCCGGCTGTGCACGCCCGCGCGCGTCCTGTCGGACCCAGGTGCAGGTCAGTCGAACAGGCGCAGCTCGTCGTCCTCGCCGGTCGGGCTCGCCGGCGGAGCGGCGAACGGCGGGGGGGCCACCGGGCCCGGCGGCGGTCCCGACGCGCCCTCCACCTCGGCTGACCGCGCCACGGCGGCTTCCGCGCTCTCGATGCCGTCCTCCGACGCGAAGGCGGGCGTGCCGGCGGCCAGCGGGGGGATCCCCTGCACCAGCTCCGCCAGCTCCGCGTCGGTCGGCAGGTCGCTCCGCGGCACGTCGCCGTCGCTGTCTCCGTCACCGTGGGTGTCGCCGTCGTCGAGCACCACCCCCTCGAGGGCGAGCAGCCGATCGCCGGCGTCGGTCTCGCCGTCCACGTCGACGGCGGCCGCCCTCGCGAACCACTCGCGTGCCTGCCCCTCGCGGCCGGCTGCCAGCAGCGCGTCGGCATAGGCGTACCAGAGCCGGGCCGCCCACGGTCGCCGCTCGGTCGTGCGCCGAGCGGGGTCCTGCAGCGCCAGCACGGCGGCTTCCGGCTGTCCGAGGTCCCGCCGCGCGCCGGCCAGCACGATGACGAGCTCCACCCGCTGGTCCTGGGACAGCTGCGCGACCTGCGGGTCCTCGCCGTAGGCGAGCGCCCGCTCCGGTCGGCCGAGGCCCCGCTCGCAGTCCGCGAAGACAGCGAGGTGCTCCGGGCTGCCGCTGATCCGGCGCGCCGCCCGCAGCTCCGACAGCGCCTCGGACCACTCACCCGCCGCATAGGCCGCCAGCCCGGCCCCCTCACGGACGACGCCGACTCGGCCGGCCAGCGCTCGCGCGGCCCGGGCGTGCGCCAGCGCCTGCTGCGGGTCGTCGTCCAGCAGCCGCCCGGTCATGACCAGGTGCCGGGCCACCAGCTCGGCCGTCTCCTTGGTCAGGCTGCGCAGCTCCCGACGAGCCTCCGCGTCCAGCTCCCGCGCGTCGACGTCGTCGGGAAGCGGCACGCGGATCGCCGTCCGTCGCGCCTCGCGCCGCGGGTCGTACTCCCGCTGCGCGATCTCCTCCCGCGTCGCGCCGCGCCGCGGGGCAGGCCCGGGACGACCGGCAGCCCGGCCGCCGGCAGCCGATCGCGACGGCTGGCCGGACCGCGCCGGGCGACCGCTCGAGCCGGCCGACCCGGGTACGCGCGGCGGACGTCCGGGGCGGTCCTGCGACTCCGACATGACGGGCTCCCTCTTCGACAGGAAAGTGATCCACAAACGCGACGAGGGCCAACCACGTATGTGGTTGGCCCTCGTCTAAAGATTGTCCGGCGACGTCCTACTCTCCCACACAGTCTCCCGTGCAGTACCATCGGCGCTGAAAGGCTTAGCTTCCGGGTTCGGAATGGAGCCGGGCGTTTCCCTTTCGCCATGGTCGCCGTAACTCTATGGAGATATCGTGGTGCACCCGCCGCGCTCCGTGGTCGTGGAGTGCGGTGGTTCGGGTTCCCGACCGTATCTCGGG
>SCTD01000722.1 GCA_004299215.1 Frankiales bacterium
GCCGAGCGTGGGCAGGCCGACCAGTTCGGGTGCCTGGACAGGCTCTGGCAGAAGGAGAGCGGCTGGCGGGTGCGCGCGACCAACCCGAGCAGCGGCGCGTACGGCATCCCGCAGGCGCTGCCCGCCGGCAAGATGGCCTCGGCCGGCAGCGACTGGCGGACCAGCGCCCGTACGCAGATCCGCTGGGGCCTGGGCTACATCGACGACCGCTACGGCTCGCCCTGCGGCGCCTGGGCGCACAGCCGCGCGCACAACTGGTACTGAGCGGCGCCGTCCGGAATAGCCATTGCGCCATCCCTGCGCGTGGACCATCCTGCCCGCGTGGCGGGGGGCACGCACGCGGTGGCTGGACTGCGCGGATGGCGGGTGCGCAGCGAGGACGCTGTGGTGCTCTTCCGGGGCCGGGCGTCGCGCTTCCTGCCGACGGTGCAGGCGTGCTTCACGTCGGTGACCGGCAGCGTCGGTGAGGACGCCGTCGCCGTCGACGTCGACGTCCGCTCGCTGACGACGGGCAACCGCACCTGGGACGAGCTGCTCACGGCGGCAGACCCCTTCGACGTCGCGCGGCACCCGGTCGCGACCTACCGCAGCGATGGGATCGTGTGGGTCGGCGACCACGCGGTGGTGAGCGGCGAGCTCTGCCTGCGCGGTCGGACCGGCGGCGTCCAGCTGCGTGCCTCGTGCTCCGTGCAGGACGACGGCGTGGCGCGGCTGACCGCCGTCGGCCGCGTCGACCGGCGGCTGTTCGGGCTGCGGCTCGACGTCCCGGGCTGCGGAGCCCTGCTGCCCACGCACCTGGACCTGTCGATCGACGTCACGGCGGTGCGCTGACCCTCCCGTCGCTAGCCGAGCTGGGTCGCCTCGTACATGTCGACCGCGCGGTCCACCAGGTCCGCCCAGCGACGGCCGCCGGGGTCGTTGCTGATCTGCTGCGTGGCCAGCCCGGTGCACAGCGCCATCCAGAGGTCCACCGCGGCCGGGTCAGCGGCTCCGGAGGCGTCGAGCAGGTCGGCGAGCTGGGCGAGCGCGTCCTGCGCGAGGCGGTAGGAGCCGGCGGAGGGCTCGAACCCCGGCAGCGTGCGCAGGAAGAGCAGGGCGTGCCGAGCCGGCTCCTCGACGCAGAAGTCGAAGAACAGGTGGGCGGCGGTGCGCAGCGAGGCCTGCTCGTCG
>SCTD01000507.1 GCA_004299215.1 Frankiales bacterium
GCCACGTCGACGGCCACCATCGACGCGGGATCCACACCGGCGCCCGTCTTCGGACCGCGCTCCGCGAGCGCCCCCTCCGCCGGCAGCGGCGTCGTCGCGCGGTCCGGTGTCGCCGCTGCACCCCTCGGCGCGCTTCCGGAGCTCGCTGCTCCCGCGCCCGTCGTCGCCCCGCCGACCGGTGGAGTGGCCGCCGCGGTCGCCGCAGCACCGCCGCTGGCAGCAGGCCTGCTGGCGCTGCCAGGGCGACCCGGGCCGGTCGCCGCCCCGCCGGCTCCGCAGACGGTCGCCCCCGAGGTCGTGGCTGCTCCGCCTGACGCCCCCGGGGGGCCCGCCGCGGTGGACGGCACCTGGGCCGCCGGCCTGCCGGCAGCGCTGCTCCTCACCGGCGCAGCCGCGGGCTCGCTCGGTCTGCGCCTGCGCCGCCACCGACCCCAGAACCTCTGAGGATGTGGCGATCTCGACCGCTCAGACCGGCCCTCTGATCGCCACTTCTCGGGGAAGAGCGCCTCCCCGAGCCGCCGCGTTCATGATCGTGGGTGTGATCCGACCGATCAGCCCGGGCGGATCGGTCGTGAAGCCACCACGATCATGGCGGCGGGCCCACGGCGGTCAGGCCAGGCCGGGCGCGGCCCGACCCACAGCGGCCCGACCCACAGCAGCCCGACCCACAGCGGCCCGACCCACAGCGGCCCCACCCACAGCGGCCCGACCCACAGCCCAGACCGGCCGCGCCCCGGCGACCCCCGAGCCCTACCGGACCAGGGCGTCCATCAGCCGCTCGACCTCGGCGGCCGGGTCATCCGTGAGGCCGCTGTGCACCGGGCCGGTGTGCAGCACCGTGCTCCGCGGGGCGGTCAGCCACCGGAAGCGCTGGCCCAGCGACGTCGCACCGGCCGGCCCCTCCCCCGCGCAGGTCCGTTCCAGCGCCTGCGCCGCCGCCACGATCCCGTCCACGTCGACATCCGCGTCGAGCGCGCGCAACCGGGAGGGATCCGCGGCGACCCGCACGGTGAGCAGATCCGCTGCCTGGCAGTAGAAGACCAGCCCGATGTTCACGTACTCGCCGCGCTCGACACGGGGTGCCGCTCGCAGCACGGCGTACTCGAAGACCTTCACGGCTGCCACACCTCCCGGGCGCCGACCCGGCGGAGGAGGTGGTCGACGTACGCCTCCCGGACCGCGGCCGCGGAGTCGAAGCCGGGCTCCTCCTCGAGCCACTCGTCGGGCACGAGCGCGACGACCGTCGTCAGCAGCGGGCGGTCCACCCGAGCGGCCAGCTCGTCCCCGGCCGCAGCCCGCGAGGCGGCGAACGGGCCGAGCACGTGATCGGCCGTGTCGTAGGGCTTCTCGGCCGCCGACGAGGCTCGTGACCAGTCGTGGTGGAAGACCAGGCATGCGCCGTGGTCGATGAGCTGCAGCTCCCGGTGCCACACCAGCAGGTTGGGGTTGCGCCACGAGCGGTCGACGTTGCCGACCAGGGCGTCGAGCCACAGCACCTTCGACGCCAGGTCGGAGGGGACGGAGTGCGCCACGGGGTCGAAGCCGAGCGCCCCGGGCAGGAAGTCCATCGCGAGGTTGAGGCCGCCCGAGGCGCGCAGCAGGTCCTGCACCTCCTCGTCCGGCTCGGCCCGGCCGAGCACCGGGTCCACGTCGGCGAGCACCAGCTCCGGCACCGGCAGCCCCAGCGCCCGCGCCAGCTCCCCCACGACGACCTCGGCCACCAGCACCTTGCGCCCCTGGCCGGCGCCGCGGAACTTCACGACGTACGTCCCGAGGTCGTCGGCCTCCATCACGCCCGGCAGGGAGCCCCCCTCGCGGAGCGGCATGACGTACCTCGTCGCCACGACGCGGCGCAGCTGCTCGACGGGCACGGCGACATCGTGCCAGGGTGCGCGCATGGAGCAGCGCTACGAGTACCTCGTCATCACGATCCGCGAGGCCCTGATCGGCGACGCCGTGAAGCCGGGCAAGGTGCAGGACGAGCTCAACGACAAGGCCAAGGACGGCTGGCAGCTCAAGACGCTGACCGCCGCCGACGTGAAGGGCCGCATCGGGCCGGGCGCCACCGAGGGGCTGCTGGCGGTCTTCGAGCGCCCCGTCACCTAGGGCAGCAGGGCGTCCATCGCCTTGTAGACCCGCTTCTCCGAGACCGGGTAGCGCGTACGCATCGGCTGCGCGAACAGCCCGATCCGCAGCTCCTCGACCATCCATCGGAGCTCGTCGAGCTCCCTAGACGGCGGCACCTTCCGCCGCAGGTCGTCCAGCTCGGCCGCGACCCGCGCCACGGTCGCCACTCCGAGGCGGTCGCGGCCGGGGTCGGCGGCCAGCTTGTCCAGCCGCACATCCAGCGCCTTGAGGTAGCGGAGCAGGTCGGGCAGCCGCGCCCGCCCGGTCGCCGTCGCGAAGCCCGGGCCGACCAGCGCGGCGAGCTGCCCCGTGATGTCCGCCGCCGACTCGGGCAGCGCCCGCCGTTCGGCCGCCAACCGGGACGCCACCGCCGCCGAGGCCGCCAGCACCTCCGTCACCTGCGCCAGGACCTGCTCCACGGCGGGCACCAGGTCGGCGCGCACGGCATCGCGCAGCTTCTCGAAACCGGCTGCGTCCCAGGCAGGTCCGCCCGCCGACGCCATCAGCGCGTCGAGCGCGCAGGTCGTGCAGTCGTCGAAGACCTGCGCAGGCGTGCCGTGCGGGTTTCGCGTCAGCGCCAGCTTCTGCGCGTTCGTCAGCCGGCCCGAGATGGCCTTGGCCGGCGAGGGGGTCGTCAGCTGCAGCAACCGGCGCACGCCCTTCCAGTGGGCGGCGGCCTGCTCGGCCGGTGACCCGAGCACCCGCACCGCGACCGAGGTGCCCTCGTCGACCAGCGCCGGGAAGCCGCGTACCGCACCGGACACGACCTCCCGCGGCAGGTCGCCGACGTCCCACGAGGTCAGCCCGGAGCGCTCGACCGACGGCGACGCGGACGACAGGGCCTGCTGCACCTTCGGTCGCAGCTGAGCCTTCAGCGCCTGGAGGTCCTTGCCCTCGGCCAGCGTCCGGCCACGCTCGTCCTCGACGCGGAACGTCATCCGCAGGTGCGCCGGCACCTTCGACCAGTCCCAGTCCTCGGCACGGATGTCGACCCGCCTGGTGTTGAGCAGCTCGGTCTCGAGCGCGTCGAGCAGCGGGCGGGACCGCGGCTCGACGACCGCCAGGACCGCCGCCGCCGTGTCGGGCGCCGGCACGCACCGCACCCGCAGCGGCTTGGGCAGCGACTTGATCAGAGCCGTGACGAGCTCCTGCCGCAGCCCCGGCACCTGCCAGTCGAATCCCTCCGGCGACACCCGGTTCAGCACCGTCAACGGGATGTGCACCGTGACGCCGTCGGCGTCCGAGCCAGGCTCGAACTGGTACGTCAGGGGCAGCGTGAGGTCGCCCTGCACCCACACGTCCGGGTGGTCCAGGGCGGACAGCACGTCGGCGTCGTCGCTGACGAGGTCGGCCATCGTGAACGTCAGCAGGTCAGGCGTCTCCCGCCGCGCCTTCTTCCACCACGCGTCGAAGTGCGCGCCGCTGACGACGTCCTGGGGAACCCGCGCGTCGTAGAAGTCGAACAGCGTCTGGTCGTCCACGACGATGTCCCGCCGGCGGGCCCGGTGCTCCAGCTCCTCGACGTCCTCGAGCAGCGCGCGGTTGGCCGCGAAGAACTCGTGCCGGGTGTCCCAGTCGCCCTCCACCAGCGCGGACCGCAGGAACATCTCCCGCGACAGCACCGGGGCGATCCGCCCGAAGTGCACCTTGCGCTGCGCCACGACGGGGATGCCGTAGAGGGTGACCCGCTCGAAGGCGACGACGGAGGCCTGCTTGCGCTCCCAGTGCGGCTCGGAGTACTGCCTCTTCACCAGGTGCGCGCCGACCCGCTCGATCCACGCCGGGTCGATCCGCGCCACACCGCGGCCCCACATCCGGTTGGTCTCGACGAGCTCGGCCGCCATCACCCAGCGCGGCGCCTTCCTCGCCAGCGACGACGACGGCACGATCGACCACCGCGCGCCGCGGGCACCGAGGTAGTCCCGCCTCTCTGCGTCGCGCAGCCCGACGTGGCTGAGCAGACCGGCGAGCAGCGCCATGTGCACGGCGTCCGGGTTCGTCGGTGCCGCGTCGAGCGACAGCTGCAACGTGCGCAGCGAGCGGCGCAGCTGGCTGTGCAGGTCCTGCCACTCGCGCACGCGCAGGTAGTTGAGCATCTCCTTGCGGCACATCCGCCGGAAAGCGCTGCTGGACAGCGCCTTCTGCTGCTCCTGCAGGTAGCGCCAGAGGTTGAGGTAGGCGAGGAGGTCGGACGTCTCGTCGTCGAAGCGCTTGTGCAGCTCGGCGGCCTGCTGCTGCTTGTCCTGCGGGCGCTCGCGCGGGTCCTGGATGGACAGCGCCGCGGCGATGACCAGCACGTCGCGGACGCAGCCCTGGCGATCGGCCTCGAGCACCATCCGGCCCAGCCTCGGGTCGATCGGGAGCTGCGCGAGGGAGTGCCCGACCTTCGTGAGCCGGCGCGCGTGCGGGTCCAGCGCCCCGAGCTCCACCAGCAGGTCGACGCCGTCCTTGACGCTGCGCCGGTCCGGCGGGTCCACGAAGGGGAAGTCCTCGACCTCGCCCAGTCCCAGAGCGGTCATCTGCAGGATGACCGAGGCCAGGTTGGTCCGCAGGATCTCCGGGTCGGTGAACAGCGGCCGCGCGAGGAGGTCCTCCTCCTCGTACAGCCGGATGCAGATGCCCGGCGCGACCCGGCCGCAGCGACCGGCGCGCTGCGTGGCGGACGCCTGGCTGATCGCCTCGATGGGCAGCCGCTGCACCTTGGTGCGCTGGCTGTAGCGGGAGATGCGGGCCGTGCCGGGGTCGACGACGTAGCGGATGCCGGGCACCGTCAGCGACGTCTCCGCGACGTTCGTCGCCAGCACGACGCGACGGCCCGGGTGCGGCGCGAAGACGCGGTGCTGCTCGGCCGCCGACAGCCGGGCGAACAGCGGCAGCACCTCGGTGCCCTCCGGCACGGACCCGCGCAGCGCCTCCGCGGTGTCGCGGATCTCGCGCTCCCCCGACAGGAAGACGAGCACGTCGCCACGCCCCTCGGCGGACAGCTCGTCGACGGCCTGCACGATGGCCTGCACCTGGTCGACGTCGTCATCGACGATCGGCCGGTAGCGCACCTCCACCGGGAAGCTGCGCCCCGACACCTCCAGCACGGGCGCGCCGCCGAAGTGGTCGGCGAAGCGCTGGGGGTCGATCGTCGCGGAGGTGATCACGAGCTTGAGGTCCGGCCGGCGGGCGAGCAGCTGCGTGAGCAGCCCCAGCAGGAAGTCGATGTTGAGCGAGCGCTCGTGCGCCT
>SCTD01000508.1 GCA_004299215.1 Frankiales bacterium
GCGCTCGAGGACTTTCGGGCCGGCGGCGGTCTCAAGACGCTCGTGCTCCCGCAGGCGTGATGTGCGCCCTCACCACGTGTCGACCCGATGCGTGGGGCTTTCCCCCCTACCGGTGCCGCGCCGTCGTCCCTAGCCTCGAGCCATGAGCGCCACCCGCGTCGTGAGCGTCCCCGTCCGCGGCGGCGACCTCGCCGTCGAGGTCGTCGACGGCAGCACCACGCCCGTGCTGGCCGTGCACGGCATCAGCAGCACCCGCCGGCTGTGGGACTGGCTGCGCGCCGAGATGCCCGAGCTGTCGCTGATCGCGCCGGACCTGCGCGGCCGCGGCGACAGCGTCGACGTCGCCGGCGACTCCTCCGTGCCCCGGCACGCCGAGGACATGGTCGCCGTGCTGGACGCGCTGGGTCTCGACGCGGTGCACGTCTGCGGCATGAGCATGGGCGGCTTCGTCGCCATCGACCTCGCGCACCGGTTCCCCGACCGGGTACGCAGCCTGGTCCTGGTCGACGGCGGCTTCCCGATGGCGGCGCCGCCCGGGCTCACCCGGGAGCTCCTCCCGCTCGTCTTCCAGGACCGCCTGGCCCGGCTCGAGCAGACCTGGGACTCGCTCGACGACTACGTCGACTTCTTCGTCACCAGCACCGGTCCGCTCTTCGACCCGAACGACGCGGTGCTGCGCGGCTACGCGGCGCACGACCTGCGGGACGGCCGGGTGCGGCTGTCCGGCGCGGCCCTCGTCGCGGACGCGGAGAGCGTCTACTTCGGCGAGAACCCCTGGGAGCTGCTCGATCTGCCGATCCGCTTCAGCCACGCGGAGTGGAGCACCGGCAAGGACTCCGCTCCCGCCTACCCGCCGGAGGCGGTCGAGCGCTACCGCACGACGTGCGTGACGACCCGCTTCCTGCCCGGGCTCGACCACGGCGGCAGCATCATGACGCCGGCGGGCGCGGCCGCGACCGCCGAGCTGCTGCGCGAGGCGCTGGCATGACCGCCCTGTCCCCGACGCCGACCGCGGTGCTGGTCGAAGCGCTGAGCCGCATGCTCCCTGCCGACCGGCTGGTCGTCGACGAGGACGTGCTGGCGAGCATCTCGTCCGACGAGGCGGAGTGGGCAGCCGTCGGCCGCGCAGCGATCGGCGTACGCGCGCGCAGCGAGGCCGAGGTGCAGGACGTCGTGCGCGTCGCCGCCGACCTCGGCGCCCCGGTCGTCGCCCGTGGCGCCGGCACCGGGCTGTCGGGCGGCGCGAACGCGGTCGACGGCTGCGTCCTGCTCGACCTCTCGCGGATGTCGGCGGTCGTCGAGGTCGACGCCGAGAACCTGCTCTGCGTGGTGCAGCCGGGGGTGGTGAACGACGACCTGAAGGCCGCGGTCGCGGAGCACGGCCTGTGGTACCCGCCCGACCCGGCCAGCTCGCCGTGGTCGACGATCGGCGGCAACGTCGCGACCAACGCCGGCGGGCTGTGCTGCCTGAAGTACGGCGTCACCCGCGACTACGTGCTCGGGATGCGCGCCGTGGTCGGCGGCGACGCGGGGTACGGCACGGCGGTCTCGCTGGGGCGGCGCACGAACAAGGGCGTCGCGGGCTACGACCTGGCCGGGCTGATGGTCGGCTCCGAGGGCACCCTCGGCGTCGTGACCGAGGTGACGCTGCGACTGCGCGCGGCCCTGCGCGGCACGCCCCGCACCATCGTCGGGTCGTTCTCGAGCCTCGTCGACGCGGGTCACGCGGTCGCGGTGGTCACCCGGCGGGGGCTGGTGCCGTCGGCGCTCGAGCTGCTCGACCGCGCGTGCCTGGAGGCGGTCGAGGAGTGGAAGCACCTGGGCCTGGAGTCCGACGCGGCGGCGCTGCTGCTGGCCCGTGTCG
>SCTD01000723.1 GCA_004299215.1 Frankiales bacterium
GAAGACGATCAGGGCGTCGCGCGGCAGGTCGAGCGACACGTCCTTGAGGTTGTGCTCACGCGCGCCACGCACGATGAGGCGGTCGGCCATGCGGGTCCTGACGGGAGGCGGTGGAGGGGGTTCCCCAGGCTAACGTCGCCCTCCGACAGAACGCTTCCCGAGGACTGGTGTGACCGTCATCCCCCACGACGAGCTGGCCGGGGCGCGGGCCGCGACCGCCTCTCTGCTCGCCCACCTGGACGCTGTCGACCCGGACGAGCTGCGCGCTCCGTCCCGGCTGCCCGGCTGGACGCGCGCCCACGTCGTGGCCCACCTGGCGGGCAACGCCCGCAGCCACGTCCGGATGCTGGACGGCTGCCTGGCCGGCCAGGTGCGGAGCCAGTACGAGGGCGGTCGCGCGGCGCGTGAGGCCGCCATCGGCCTGCTGGCGGCGGACCCGGTGCACGAGCTCGCGGCCTGGCTCAGCGGCCGCGGCGACGGCTCCGGGCTGCAGGTCCTGTCCGACACCCTCCCCGTACCGCCGCCCTGGACCTGAGGCTGGAAGACTGGCCCGACCACGAGCAGAGGGAGGACCGATGCCCTACACAGGTGAGGTCGTCGTCGGCGGCCCGGCCGACGTGCGCACCGAGGCACGGCTGCAGATCACGAAGGTGGCGACCCCGCCGTTCGACAACAACTGCTACCTGCTGCGCTGCATCGACACCGGCGACACGCTCCTCGTCGACGCCGCCGGTGACGCTCCGCTGCTGCTCGGGCTGGTCGGCGACGGCCGCCTCGTCGGCGTCGTCGAGACGCACGGGCACTGGGACCACCAGCAGGCGCTGGAGCAGGTCGTGGCGGCGACCGGAGCGCCCGTGATCTGTCACCCGGACGACGCGAGGGACCTGCCGGTGCCGGCCGACCGGCTGGTGCAGGACGGCGACACGATCGACGTCGGCCGCTGCAGCGTGAGCGTCATCGCGCTGCGCGGGCACACGCCCGGCAGCATCGCCCTGCTCGTCGACGGCGACGCCCACCCGCACCTGTTCAGCGGCGACAGCCTGTTCCCCGGCGGTCCCGGCAACACCGAGAAGGACCCTGCCCGCTTCGCCAGCCTGATGGACGACCTGGAGCGCAAGGTCTTCGACCGGCTGCCGGACGAGACCTGGGTCTACCCCGGGCACGGGCTGGACACGACCCTCGGCGTCGAGCGGCCGCAGGTGCCGGAGTGGCGGGCGCGGGGCTGGTAGGCCGGTCTAGCGGGCGGCAGCGCGGCGCGCCGGCACGCTCGGAGGCTGGCTCAGCAGGGCGGTGACGGCCTCGCGACGCGCCGCGGCGTGGCGGGCGTCAGCGCGCACGGCCTCTGCGGCGTTCTGGCGGGCCCGCCGGGCGAGCGCCCGGTCGATCGGGACGAGCAAGAGGTTCGTCAAGGCCCCTCCCTCTGCG